>DATCAO010000339.1:0-3317 GCA_036512575.1 Puia sp. | reverse complement strand
GCTGCCAGGTACGATCCAGACCTGCACGTCTTTGGCTTTTTGTTTTCCTTTTACAAAAGACGCCACCAGACGGAGATCTTCGATGCGGCTGTTGGTGCAACTGCCGATAAAAACGTAATCCACTTTTTTGCCTTTGATACCCATACCCGGTTCCAGACCCATATACTTCAATGATTTTTCGAATGAGGGTTTTTCTGCTTCATCCACATCCCGAAGATTGGGCACATGTCCCGAAATACCGATACCCATGCCCGGATTGGTTCCGTAGGTGATCATGGGTTCTATTGACGAAGCGTCTATATCCAGTTCCAAATCGAAAACAGCATCGGGGTCTGAGTAGAGGGTTTTCCAATAAGCTAATGAATGATCCCAGTCTTTTCCCTGAGGTGCGAATTTTCTTCCCTTCATGTAACTAAATGTCGTTTCATCCGGTGCAATCATGCCGCAACGCGCGCCCATTTCTATACTCATGTTACAAATGGTCATACGGGCTTCCATCGAAAGGGCGCGAATGGCAGAACCTGCATATTCCACAGCATAACCCGTAGCACCGCTGGCAGAGATTTTCGAGATAATATACAGGATGATGTCTTTCGATAAAACACCGGGATGCAGATTTCCTGAAACGTTGATGCGCATCAGCTTGGGTTTGGTCTGCATCAGGCATTGGGTGGCCATAACCATTTCCACTTCACTGGTACCAATACCAAAGGCGATGGTTCCAAAAGCACCATGGGTAGAGGTATGGCTGTCGCCGCAAACAATAGTCATCCCGGGCTGGGTAAATCCCATTTCCGGCCCGATCACATGAACAATGCCCTGATAAGGATGCCCCAATCCATACAATTCGATACCGAATTTTTTACAATTCCTGTCCAGCGTTTCCACCTGCAGTCGCGATAGCGCCTCCTTGATGGGCAGGTGCTGGTTCTCGGTCGGAACATTGTGGTCTGCTGTGGCTACGATTTGTTTAGGTCGGAATACAGACAAACCTCTTTGCTCCAGTCCCCTGAACGCCTGGGGACTGGTTACTTCGTGAATGAAGTGTTTGTCAATGTATAAAACAGCCGGGCCATGTTCAATGGTCTTGACCACATGTGTGTCCCAGATTTTTTCGAATAGTGTTTTTGATTTCATATGATCCATTAATACACAGTCTGTTGGAACTGTTTTCTTCAGATGATTTAGTCTTGAAGTAACCAGCGGCAGGTTTATTTTCTAAGCACTCACAGTTATTTTGGCGAGTTCATGTAAATCTTCTTCCCCAACTTCCTTTTTTGTATCGGCCAGACGGAGAAATTCTGTATACAGCACATCGATTTCATTACGGGTAAATTCATAACCCAGGATCCGGAAACGGTGTGCCAGTGCACTTCGTCCGCTCCGGGCAGTCAGGACAATCTTTGAACCGTCGGCTCCCACTTCATCCGGATTAATAATTTCATAAGTCTGTGCGTCTTTAAGAAATCCATCCTGATGGATGCCGGAAGAATGGGAAAAAGCGTTCGCACCTACAATGGCCTTATTAGGCTGGACGTGCATACGCATGGTTTCTGCCACCAAACGGCTCACCGGATTGAGGGATTGGGTTTTTATACCGGTAACAAACCCTAAATCGGAATGTTGTTTTATGATCATGACCACTTCTTCAAGAGCGGTATTCCCGGCTCTTTCGCCCAGACCGTTAATCGTACATTCTATCTGGCGCGCACCGGCTATTATTCCCGCAATGGAATTGGCTGTGGCCAGACCGAGATCATTGTGACAGTGGCAGGAAATGACCGCGCGATCGATATTGGGGACGTGACTGACTAAATAAGCAATTTTTTCTCCATACTGGTGTGGCAGACAGTAACCCGTTGTATCCGGAATGTTTACGACCGTCGCGCCTGCTTTTATTACTGCCTCGACTACACGAGCGAGATACGCGTTGTCGGTCCTTCCGGCATCCTCAGCATAGAATTCAACGTCACCCACCAGGTTTTTTGCCCATTTGACTGCTTGAACCGCCCGTTCAATAATTTCTTCGCGGTTGGAATTGAATTTTGCTTTTATATGCAGATCAGAGGTGCCGATTCCGGTATGAATCCGTGGATGCCTGGCCTTTTTCAGCGCAAGACCGGCTGCTTCAATATCCGCTTTCACAGCCCTGCTCAGCGCACATACACTGGCATGGCGAACTACCTTGGAAATTTCCTCTACGGAATGAAAATCCCCAGGGCTGGAAACCGGGAAACCAGCTTCGATAATATCTACCCCCAGGTTTTCCAGTTCCAGAGCCAGTTCCAGTTTCTCTTTAGTATTTAATTTGCAGCCCGGAACCTGCTCCCCGTCGCGCAGGGTGGTATCGAAAATGTAAATTTTTTCGGATTTCATATCGTTTTGGGAAATGAGTTATTTCGAAGTTATTTTTGTTTGGTTCAGCGTACAAATCAAAATCCCGTTTGGATTACAGTTCGGAAATGGGGTAAAAATCGCTGAAACCCGCTCCAGTCCTTAATTTATACGACTCAAATTACGATGCCCAACCGAGCTTCTGATACCTTGTTTCAACTTGTTAAATCGCTGAAAAAGTCCGAAAAACGGAATTTTAAGTTGTATGTGAAGCGAAATACTGCTTCTGAGGACCTGAAAATCATTTATTTATTCGATGCTCTGGACAAAATGGAAGCCTACGACGAGGTCGATTTACTGAAGAAAAACAAAAAGCTGAGCAAACAACAGTTATCCAACGTCAAAGCGCATTTATACAAACAAATACTGGCCAGTCTCCGGCTCATCCGAAGTGAACAGGATATCGTGATCCAGCTGCATGAACAACTGGATTATGCAGAGATCCTTTACAACCAGGGTTTGTATTTGCAAAGTCTGAAAGTGCTGGACCGGATTAAGGAATATGCGCGCAGCTACTATCAGTATTCCCTTTTACTGGAAACTTTGTTCTTTGAACAGAAAATTGAAGCACTGCACATTACACGCAGCATGCAGGACAGGGCAGATAGACTGGCCGCTGATATGCAGACGGTAAACGACCAGCTTCAGCTTGCGGGAAAACTATCCGGCTTGTCCCTGCAACTGTACAGTTGGTATATTCAGCACGGTGTTGCGCGCAACGAGCAGGATGAGATCGCGGTTAAAGAATTTTTTGAATCCAAGTTGCCGGCGCATATGCCCGCTCAAAAGGGATTTTATGAAAATTTATTTCTGTATCAGTGTTACAGCTGGTTTGCGTTTATCGGCCAGGATTTTCTTTCCTATTACCGGTATACGCATCGCTGGGTCGAAATGTTCGACAAAGAACCTTCGATGATTCCCAT
>DATCAO010000338.1:0-5727 GCA_036512575.1 Puia sp. | reverse complement strand
CCCAACCGGACAGATATGGCAGCGCCTGCCGGACATTGGTACCAGGGGGGGGCTTTTCATTCAGAAGACCCGGATACCTGGGTAAAAGTTCATCCGATACTCTATCCCGCCCAGGGCATTTCCATCAGTTTGCCGGATTATATTAAGTATATGCAATTGAACCTGCAGGGTCTTGTTACTGGTAAAATGCAACTTCCGAAATCCGGTTTTGAATACCTGTTTTTTGGAATGCCTGACTATGCGATGGGGTGGAACAATGGCAGTTATTACGGCAAATCCTTTGCGTTCCATGAAGGCCTTTCTTTGCTGTTTAATTGCAGAACAGAAATTCTTAAAGAAAAAGACCGCGGCATTATTGTGATGTGCAACTCGGGCGATAAAGATGCCCGCGGCGCGGTATTAGACCTGACTAAACTGCTTGAAGAAAAATATTTCTGATCCTTAGTTTGTGAAAGGAAATGACTTCTTAAAATAATTTTTCAAAAAGAATCTATGAAGTGCATTGCAATGATCCCTGCCCGGTATGCATCCACCCGCTTTCCCGCCAAATTAATGCAAATGATGGGTAATAAAACCGTCATAAGGCATACCTACGATAATACCTTAAAAACCGCACTTTTCGACCGGGTGATTGTCGTTACCGACAGCCAGGTTATTTATGATGAAATCAAAATGAACGGAGGCGAAGTCATGATGAGCCGGAAAACTCATGAAAGTGGAACTGACCGTATTGCAGAGGCGGTAGAAAATCTTGAGACCGATATCGTTGTAAATGTGCAGGGTGATGAGCCCTTCGTTCAGAAAGCACCTTTGATGAAACTACTGGAGTTATTTAAAGACGACTCAACCGTACAAGTGGCTTCCCTGATGCAGGTGATAAAGGATAAAAAAAATATTGAGGACCCCAATTTTGTGAAAGTGGCAGTGGATTTACAGATGAATGCCCTGTTTTTCAGCAGAAGCGTTATACCTTTTCCAAGGGATCACTCCATATCCAGCATTTATTATGAACATATAGGCGTGTATGGTTTCAGAAAACAGGCGCTCCTCCAGTTTACCGTGTGGCCGGTCACTGCGCTGGAAAGAGCGGAAAAAATCGAATGCCTTCGTTATCTTGAGCACGGCATACGCTTAAAAATGGCTGTCACAGAATATATGGGTATCGAAATCGATACACCGGAAGATCTGCAGCTTGCCATCCGGAAACTGGCCTGAATTAAGACATTAAAATGAAATATTATGCAAGAAACGATGTGGGGCATCGACCTGGGAGGTACCAAAATTGAAGGTATTATCCTCAAAGGCGACCAGGAAACCGAAACGCTGATCAGGACCCGCGTAGATACCGAAGCGTCGCAGGGATACGATCATGTGATTGGCCAGATCGAAAAACTGGTGAATAAAATGAAATCGGAGTCGGGACTAAAACCTTCCTGTATTGGTTTCGGTACACCCGGTATCCTGGATCCCATTTCCCATACGCTGAAAAATTCCAATACGACCATACTCAACCATCAGCCGCTTAAAAAAGATATTGAAGACCGATTGCAATTGCCCATCATCCTCGCAAACGATGCCAATTGTTTCGCCCTGGCAGAGGCAACCTGGGGAGGCGTAAAAAAAGCAGCGCCGCATGCCCGGATCGTATTCGGTATCATTATGGGAACCGGCGTGGGCGGAGGATTGGTCATTGACGGGAAAATTTGGGAAGGCCATCATGGAATTGCGGGCGAATGGGGTCATAATTTTCTCGACGAATCCGGCGGTCCCTGTTATTGCGGCAAAACGGGATGCGTGGAAAAAATAATCTCAGGACCCTCTCTTCAACGGTTTTATGAGTCGGTTGCCGGTGTCAAAAAAACACTTAAGGAAATCGTGATGCAAAAAGAAACGGATCCTTATGCCAGGCATACCCTGGACCGTCTCAACCATTTCTTCGGAAAAGCCGTTTCTTCTATAACCAATATGCTGGATCCGGATATTATTGTTGTAGGAGGTGGTGTCGGGAACATTGATGAAATTTATACCGAAGGCGTGAAATCGCTGAAACATTTCATTTTTAATAATTATTGCACGGTCCCTGTGATCAGGCCTCAGCTGGGAGATAGCGCCGGAGTATTCGGTGCGGCAGCACTGACACAAAATCGCTGACCCCGTATTAGTTTTTTACCATACACATTATCATATGAAGTTCAGGAATTTCAAAATGGTCGGTTACGTGGTTTACGGCAGAGGGAGTTTCAACCAATTGGATGAAATTTTAGCGCCTCAGCGAAAAGGAAAATCTCCCATGATTTTTCTGGTGGATCACTTTTTTGAAAACAGTCCATTGTTAACCCGGATTCCGGTCAGGGATAGTGATAAAATTATTTTTGCAGACGTAAGTCAGGAACCCAAGACGAAACAGGTTGACGGACTGGCAAGTCAGTTAAAACAGGAATTCGGCACCATCAGCGGTATTATTGGTATTGGCGGCGGGTCGGTTATGGACCTCGCGAAAGCAGTTTCCCTAATGACGAATAACCCCGGATCTTCTGCCGACTATCAGGGCTGGGACCTGGTAAAAAATCCGGGCGTATACAAAGCAGGTATTCCCACATTAAGTGGAACGGGTGCTGAGGTGTCAAGAACAACCGTGCTGACCGGCCCCACCCGAAAACTAGGCATGAATTCCGACTTCACTCCCTTTGATCAGATCGTCCTGGATCCCGAACTCACTGCTAACGCGCCGGCTAATCAGCGATTTTATACCGGCATGGACTGTTATATTCATTGTATCGAAAGTCTTACAGGCACATTCTTAAACGAGTTCAGTAAATCTTATGGAGAGAAAGCTTTGAATCTGTGCCAGGAAGTATTTCTCGGCGACTCAGGCTGGGGGCCCGAACAGGATGACAAACTCATGATGGCTTCTTATGCAGGCGGAATGAGCATTGCTTATTCACAGGTTGGCATCGCCCATGCGGTCAGCTACGGTTTGGGATACCTGTTAGGCACGAAACATGGAGTGGGTAATTGTATTGTATTTGATAAACTTGAAGAGTATTATCCCGAAGGTGTCAGAGAATTCAAACTGATGGTAGAAAAAAACAGGATTGACATCCCACAGCAGATCACTAAAGGGCTCACTGATGATCAATTTGAATCAATGATCAATGTTTCGCTTGGCATGAAGCCGTTGTGGGAAAACGCATTGGGACCCGACTGGGAAAAAAAGATGACAAGGGAGAAATTACGGGCACTGTATGAAGAATTGTAGCATACACCGTGGCATTAATTTTGTCATACACCTGTTTACTTTCTGAACTCTCGAACAATGCGAATCGCGTGCATCATAATGGCTCATAAAGAACCCCGGCAGATTGAACGACTGATTAAAAAATTCAACCATCTGCCATTCGATTTTTATTTGCATATTGATAAAAAAATTCATCAGGATCCATTTGAATTTTTAGCACAGTTACCCAATGTTTATTTTGCCAAAAAAAGAGTCCGGGTTCGCTGGGCTTCTTATAGCTTTTTAATGGCGGTACAACAAACCATATTTCAGGTGCTCGAAAGCAGAATACCCTACGATTTCATCAGCATTATGAGCGGCCAGGACTATCCGATATCACCGGTTTCGGAGATTTATCATTCATTGGAAAATAATATCGGAAAAAATTTCATTTGTTTTGAAGACGATGGCGAATGGTGGAATCATGCGATGAGTCGCATCAACAAATATCATTTTACCAATTTCGGATTTAAGGGGAGATACAGAATTCAGTTTTTATTGAATGCGCTGCTCCCCAGCCGAAAATTCCCACTGGCCTACAAATTATATGGTGGCCCACGCGCTATGTGTATGACATTGTCGGCAGATTGCGCAGCTTATGTTGCGGACTTCATGTATTCGAATAAAAAACTTCGTCGCTTCATCCGTTTTACCTGGGGACCGGATGAATTTGTAATTCCGACGCTGGTAATGAATTCAACCTTCAAACAGACCGTTGTGAATGACAATTTCTATTATATAGACTGGTCAAAAGGCGGCTCCAATCCCAAAACATTAACTGTGGAAGATTATGAGAAGATGAAACATTCCGGAAAATTGCTTGCCCGGAAATTTGATATCAGTCAGGATCCCGTTATTCTGGATTTGCTGGACGAGAAGGGTTGACGGTTGGCGGTTGGCGGGATTTTTATTTTATTGGCAGCGAATTAAAAACAGTTTCGTTAACAACCACCGGATATTTTTTCTTTAGTTCTGCGATCCAGACATTCTCCAGCTCATTTTGGTAGTCGTTAATCACCAGGCCCCGCGCTTCTTCAAAAGTCCGGGGTGAAGCTAAGGTGTACAGGCGAATGATGCGGGCGAATTGGACCGATTTATCAGAATTGATTTGCATAGGCGTCAGTTTTCCTGCCCCAACTGTTGAAGAGGAGACAGGCAGTTGATTGAGTTCAAACCTTCCGGAATCTGCCTGAACCTGGCCGCTAAAGCTGTCAACCAATTTTCTCCAATTGTTTGAATGAGTTCCTAAATCCTGTTTCAATTTTTGAGCTGCCTGCATGTTGGGAGCGGTAAAAATAATTGCTTCAGCTCCGGGTTTCCACACATACTTCTCTTTATGTGATTCGAAATATTTTTTTAACCCGGCGGAATCTGCTCCGGCACGATTCCAAACCTGACGCTGCATAATCTCAAACAGCAGATTCCCATCCCGGAATTCAGCCACCTGTTCAGCAAACGCTACATTATATTTGTCCAGATGCTGTTTGTAATATTCAAAAGCAACGATCTGACGGTAAGCATCCAGGATATCCAGGTTCGACTTACCATTCGTCAGATTTGGGGAGGATTTCAAACTTCTCCGATAAGCGATCCAGTCCGATACAAAAATTTTCCTGTCCTGAAATTGAAACAATACCGTTTGATTGTTTATACCGGAATGCAAAGGCGCCTTGTTATTTTGCATCAAACTGTCAGTATAATCCCAAAAAATATTATCGGTGGGTAAGACTTGTTTGAAGTTGGTTTGCTTTAAGATGGTTTCCATCATTCGATTTCTTGCAACAGCCACTCTTGGGTCGCCCTTAATTTTTTCCTTCAAATCATTCAGGATCTTTTGATCTGCCACCGTGGCTGTAGGAATCCTCTTAATCCTTTTAATGATATGATACCCGAATGCTGATTCGTAGGGCGTGCTTACATCGCCATCCTTTTTCAGGCTGTATGCAGCGGTTTCAAATCCACGTTCGTATTTCCCGATACCGAATTCAGGGAGAACACCACCCAACTGATAGGATAAATTATCTCCGCTGAATTTTCTGGCCAACTCTCCAAAATCCGAACCGTTCCCGATCGCCTGATAAATTGAATCAGCTCTCTGGCGTGTTGAAGCCCGGGCTGCATCATTTGCCTGGTAGGGAAATGCCAGAAGGATCTGAGCAACGCGAATCCTGCCCTCGGCTTTTTCCTCTGCTGTTTTCTTCACAATAACATATCCGCCGTTGGTCCGGAAAACCCGGCTGTATTTTCCCAATGGAGTGGCATAAGCCTCCGTTTCGATTGAATAGGGCAGATCAAAAACAGTAATAAAGCCAATATCCCCGCGGTTATTTTTTACAAAAGGATCTTCTGAGTACTGTAGAGCCACTTCACCAAAATCCTTATTGCTCAGTGCATGGTAGGCTTCCTGTATTTTCTGCCAGGCTTTGGCCGTATCTGCGGGTGATGCATTT
>DATCAO010000337.1:0-3261 GCA_036512575.1 Puia sp. | reverse complement strand
TCATAATGTCTTTTCGCTGATTTCGCCTGTTTTCTTATGTTTCATAATCACTTTCTTCGCGCCATAATGCGTCATCTCTTCCTTGATGAGATAATGCTCTTCATCATAATCAACCAGGTTGCTGGGTTTTGAAAGTCCGGTCTGACCACGCCAGATGTCCAGTTGTACGGGTTCCCAGAGCTTCGTTTTTGCGGATTTATATGCTGCGTCCAGAACTGCATTCACCACATAGCCGTCATAAAATGTTTCTTTGGGAGATATACCTTTTTCGATGGATTCAAACATATCGGTAAACATGTGATTATAGCCCAACTCATTTAATTCATCACCGACAGGAAAGAGCCATCCTGAATTGGATTCTGCTTTTTCCGAAACGTAATCTGCTCCTTTTCCGGTGGTAAACATTTCAAATCCGGTTCTTAAAAAATTATTGATCCAGATGGTTCCTTCCGTACCCATCACTTCATCACGAAGATCCAGGCCGCCGCGGAAGGTCCAACTCACTTCGAACTGGCCGATCGCGCCATTTTCATATTTAACGAGCCCGATGGCGTGATCTTCGGCCTCGATCGGTTTCACCTGGGTATCTGCCCAGCACATCACTTCAACGGGCCGGATATCCTTACCGATAAAATTCCGGGCGATCTCCACACAATGGCAGCCCAGGTCAAGAATACATCCGCCACCCGCCTGCTCAAGATCCCAGAACCAGTCACTATGCGGGCCGGGATGGGTTTCCCTGGATTTGGACCAGAGAATCCGGCCCAGGGCGCCGTCTTTTACACTTGCAAGTGCCTTAAGGAATTTAGGCGTATATACCAGATCCTCCAGGTATCCATTAAATATACCTGCCTGTTCCACTGCTTCAAGCATGCGCCTGGCTTCAAAGGCATTCCTGCCCAGGGGTTTGGTGGTCATGACCGGTTTTTTGTATTTGCAGCAAAGCATTACAGCTGCTTCGTGCAGGTTGTTGGGCAGGGAAATGCAAACCACGTCAACATCCGGATGTGCGACAGCCTCTTCCATATTCAGCGTCCAATGCGGACAACCATAATCGGAAGCGAATTTTTTGGCGGAGGTTTCCTTTCTGGAATAAATACTAACAATACGGTCCCGACTGCGCTGACCCTGTAATGATTCGGCGTAAAACCGTCCGATAAAACCGGACCCTAACATGGCAATTCTCATATGTTTAATTTAAGTGTTCAATTATGTTCAGGCAGATACCTGAAGCGTAGGCGAAGATTTTTTCTCGCGGAAAAACAAAATAAAGTAAATCAAAACGCTTAAAGCAATCCCAGCGGGCCAAAACCAGATATTCGTCCAGTTATGACCGGAAGGTGTTACATACCGGTCCACGACAAAACCAGAAAACCATGTCCCTATAAACATGCCGACACCATAGGTTGCAAACGTAAAAAGCCCCTGAGCTGCGTTTTTGATTGCTGGTCCGGCTTTTTTCTCCGTATACATGTATCCGGTCACAAAAAAGAAATCATAGCAGACCCCGTGAAGAATAATGCCCGCGTACAGCAACCATAGGTTAGCACCGATATTACCATATGCGAAACAAATGTACCGGAGCATCCAGGCGACCATACCCATCATCAGCATTTTTTTTACACCAATCCGGTTAAAGAGAAATGGTATGGCCAGGATAAAAACACCTTCTGAGATCTGCCCGAGAATCATTTTGGATGCAGCGCTCTGCATTCCGATTTCATTCAGAAACGCATTGGCAAACCCGTAATAAAACGAAAGGGGAATACAAACCAGGATGGCTGCGATAAAAAAAATCAGGTACGCATTATTTTTAAAAAGTATAAATGCATCTGTTCCCAGCACTTTGGCGGCTGATGCCTTGGCGGCAGCTGCTTTCGGGGGTGTGTCTGGAAGAAAGAAACTGATCAGGCCCAGGAAGGCGGAAGCTCCTGCCGCGAGATAAAAAGTATTACCAGTCTGGCCGGTTTTTTCCCATTGCAATTTTCCGATCAGCAGACCGGCCACAATCCAGCCCAGCGTACCGAATACCCGGATCCATGGAAATTGTTTACCAGGATCACTCATCTGGTTAAAAGCAATACTGTTGGACAATGCAATCGTTGGCATATAGAGCAGGGAATACAAAAGGATGATCCAGTAAAAAAGTCCGTTACCTGTAATCGTGGTCGCCAGGAAAAGTAAAACTGCACCCAAAAGATGCAATACGCCCATGATTCTTTGAGCCGCAAAAAAACGATCAGCAATTAAACCAATTATAAAAGGGGAAATCATGGTCGCAATAGCCAGCGCACTATAAGCTGCTCCGATTTGAACCCCGCTCGAATGAAGGTTATTGGCCATATAAGTGCTCATGGTGACATACCAGGAACCCCAGATAAAATACTCCAATAACATCATCAGACAGAGCAGTACGACGGAGGTCGGCTTCATGAAAAGAAATTTTATGGAATGAAGGGTTTCAGGTGAAAAGTTACAAATGAAAAGACGCATTCTAAAAAATTCTTCTATTATCTTGCAGTCATGCGGGTGTTATCTGATACGTACAGGCATAAGGGTCTTCGAAAACAACTGGTTGAGCAGATCAGGAATAAAGGGATTAGCGACGAAAGGGTTTTACAGGCCATCCTTGATATTCCCAGACATTTTTTTATAGATTCTGCATTTGACAAGATTGCTTACGAAGACCGTGCATTTCCCATTGCGGAAGGTCAGACCATCTCACAACCCTACACTGTAGCTTATCAAACGCAATTGCTGGAAGTAAAATCTTATGACAAAGTACTTGAAGTGGGTACCGGAAGCGGTTATCAGGCCTGTGTGCTGGCATTGATGGGTGCCCAGGTATACAGCATTGAAAGGCAGAAACAGCTATTTGATCTTTGTAAACAATTCGTTTATTTGCGGAATTTCCCTTCCATTCATTATTTCTACGGAGACGGTTATCAGGGTCTGCCAACCTATGCGCCCTTTGATAAAATCATCGTGACAGCAGCGGCTCCGGCAGTTCCGGAAAAACTTCTGGAACAGCTAAAACCCGGCGGTAAAATGGTAATACCGGTCGGTGAGGGCAGGGTGCAGCAAATGGTACGCATTTCCAAAGAGGAGTCGGGCCAGCTCTTTGAAGAAACATTCGATAATTTTTCCTTTGTACCCATGTTGCAGGGGCGCAACACCTGACACCATTCTAATCCTGCTATGCAAAAAACATTGGGAACTCAAATCATATGACTCCGGAAAGGGAAAAACGCCTGAAAGATG
>DATCAO010000336.1:0-3530 GCA_036512575.1 Puia sp. | reverse complement strand
TGATTCACGGTAGAGCCCGATGAATAATCCTGTCTGGAATTCATGTCAAAACTGATGTCTACCCCGCTGATCAGTGAAACGGCAAGTTGATTGAGTTGGTCACTCAGCAATTTACTCGCGCTCTGTTTCGCAATCGTGCCGGCATCGGTATTTGCTACGGCAGACTGAAAAGGATTTTGCTGAATAAACCGGCCAAGGAGCAATAAGGCAAACACCTGCTTATTAATCTCTGCCTCGTCTGTCCGCATCTGAGCCAGTCTGGTTTCTACCTCCGGCCACAATGCCAGTAAATTATCCGGTAAAATGATATCGAATTTGATGATCGGCTTTAACAGTTCTCCGGTCATCATCAATTTTACCTGGAAAGGTAAACTCTGCTTATACCGGTTTGCTTCGCTCGAACTCTGATTGCTGATCTGCTGTTGAAGCAGGTCAATGGGTGGCGTATTTACGGTATATATGGCCGTTATATTGACTTCTGCTTTTCTGGGATCCCCGGTCCAGGTTATTGCACTGCCGCGCTGAATATTGAACTTCCGGTGTAGTACACTTAGCGTGATATTGTAGGAGCCGTTAACCAATTCATAGTTCCCGGTCAGGCTGGTCTTGCCGCTTTTATCCACCCCTCCGGCCAATTCGGCCCTGCCGCGGAACGTAAGGGCATCTCCGTTTCTTTCATCTATGATCAACGTAAACTGCGCGCTGCTATCGGTTTCTATGGTAGCAGATACATCCATCCCTTTTAACCGGGCATTAGATGACAGTGAATCAAGAAATTTTTTCAGCCGGCTGGAATCGACAGATTTCGTGTTGCTTGTAAACACAACTACCCCGTTCCTGTCCACCACTTCGGGATCATCACTGGGAAGGATCATAAAAAAATCTGTGTTCTTATTTACCCGCAGGAATGCGTTCACGCGGGGTAATTCCAGGTCCCCCGTTACGTCAATATCCGCATTCAGATTCAGTTTTCCGTAAAACAATCGGTTGGGTTCCTTAGGCGCATTTACCACGCGGAAATTCTGCGCGCTGAGCGATATGTCGAACAAGTAATTCTGGAAATCCCTGGTGAAAACATTTCCATCCAATACGGCTTTGTTTCCGGCAGAATCCATCATGACGAAATTGTCAAAATTGAATCCGTCCTCATCAAAACTGATGACATCCTTAGAAAGCTGAAGGGGTTCACCGGTGATTACCGGAACCAGGACGGCATTTTCAAAATGCAGTTCTCCCTTCAACAATGGCCGGCTAATATTTCCGGTAGCATGTAAATTTCCTTTCAGGTATCCTTTCATATCCCTGACCTGTGAAATAACGATGCCTTTGAATGAAGCCAGGTTCAGCTGATTCAGTTTGACATCCATATCCATTTTACTTTCACCGGAAAAATATTTTCCGTCAATTTCAACGTCATTATCCCGGCCTTTCAATACGATATGGGCGATATACGCATTCAGTTGCTCATTGTTCACCTGGATTACCAGGTTGCCCAGTGTATCTTTTTCGTAGGCAAGCGTATCAATTTTTAAGTCGGAAGTGAACAGGGGTTTGGTAAAAAGGTTTTTGATTTCAGCTGTCCCGTTAATAGTACCATCCAGTAATAATGAATCTTGTTCCGCAAACTGCGTAACGGTTTTTATTTTGAAATCAGTAAACTGAATATCCAGGGGGGATTGGGTAGTTTCTCCCGCACTGTTTATGGAAAGCGATTGGTTCTTATTGCTGAGTTTCAGGTTCCTGACCAGCAGTCCTGCAGAATCATATTGAATGAAATTGTCTGCGGGCAATAACCAGCGCTGATAATTCAGTAAAACACTGTCGGGATTAAGTACAAACCGAAAACCTTTGTTTTCTGTCGACAGGTTTCCTGAAAGAAGATAACGGGGCTTTATTTTTTTGTCGTCCATACGAAGGGTCGATACGAGTTTATTATTTTCCAGCTTGCCATATAAGGATGTGCGGTATATTTGAAAACCATTTCTTCCCGCATCAGCAACGGAAATCGAATAGTCCAGTTCATTAGCCCGGGTATTCATGTTCACCTGCAATTGGTGAATGACCTGCTGGTTAATTTGAATCTTACCGGACCGGAGGTCCAGGTTTAATTTTCTGTCTGTACTATTGAAAACCATTCGCCCTGTTAAACTATCTGTTCCCTTCAAAGAAGGAACCAGGGTAAGTACGAGCGGCGAAGGCCTAAACCGCAGATTCATTTGCCATTGTTCCTCATCTGTACTGTCGGCTTTGGGAACCTGTATCTTATAGTAATGATTGACGAATTGCCGGAGCGATGCAGGCACCCGGGTAAGTTTATATTTTCCCGTCCAGTCAATATCTGCAGCTTCAGACCGGAACAGTATGCTTTGGCCGGTATCCGTGTGCATGGCGAAAAGAGTAAGACTGTCTGTATACATGATATGCGTTCCCATGGTGACACCCAAATCAGAAATCTTCAGCTTACCCTGCAGTGCATCCGGGTTTGAGGAAGGGAAATCCGCATCAAGCACAAAATGCGTCTGCAGGCTGTCGCTGATCAGATGCAGGGCCAGTGCATTCAGGGTATCGAGCTGGAGGTTCAATTTTATGGACGGATATTTTTCCAGGAAGCCAGACTCCCCTTTCAGTTGATAAGTCAGATTTGGATCGTGCATGGAAGAGCTGAACATACCGTTGCCGTTTTTCAGGGTGGCATCCAGTATCAATCCTTTGTAGTTATAAGAATTAAAAACCGCTTCTTTGAGTTGAACATGGAAAACACTGTTCATTTTTTTCGGGTCGAAACCTGAACCTTTGGCAGTAGCATCCATTGTGATTCTTCCCAAAAGGCTGTCCTGCTTCAGGATATAGCCCAGATCAGCGGCATGCGTACTTGCTGTCAGATCATAAATTTTATGATCCACGTCCAGTGTACCTTTCAGGTCGGCATTTCCTTTGTCCGTTGTCAGATGCATTTGCACGAAAAAGCGGTTGATCGTGCCCGTGAATTTTCCGTTGGCCGATACGTTTGCGGGTAACCGCAATTTATCCGGAAAGGATTTTTCGGGTATGATCCGAAAAAGATCAGTACGGGAGGTATTTAATTTTGTGAGGTTAATATCATAATGCGCTGTTTTCGCGTCAGGCAGTCCTATGATCCGGCCCGATACCGCCAGGCTGGTATTACCCGCGCCCGAGATTTCCAGAAAGGGAATCCGCAGGTCCTTTAGCAGCCCGCTGATTTTCCCATTTAATTTGAGCACGGCCTGTTTGTTCTCTTTCAGCGGGCCTTCCAGGGAAGGAACAAATACCAGGACGTCGCGCACCGCCACACGGGATTGATCAAATTCCAGATTCGTCACCATGTTGCCCGGGTTTTTTTTGAATTCCCGGGGGCTTCGGTATTGAAAGGCAGTTTGGTTTTTAATTTCGGAATAGGGTGTGCGGATGAAAAGATTTTTCATACTGAGCCCCCGTTCACCGTAGGAGAGTTGGGCGGTCAGTTCTTTCAAAGCAAATCCGCTTTTCTCATCCAGAGAAGCCCCGGTGAC
>DATCAO010000335.1:0-5115 GCA_036512575.1 Puia sp. | reverse complement strand
CAGTCGGATGCTTCCTGCATCGCGATGGCATACTGATTTTTCATTTGGGATATCTGTGCGTCGTTCGAAGACTGCATAGCATTCATTTGCTGCTGCTGATTATTCAATTCCTTATTGAGTTCTGCAACCCTGCTGTTCAATTGCGTTACGACCATTCTGAGACTGTCTATCTTCGCCCTGGATTGTACCAATTCCTTACTGGGTCCGCAGGCAACCAGCAGAAAAGAAAATGATACAATATTTCCAATAATTAGTTTTCTCATATGAAGCAGGAAATTTCTTTTACCATGAAGTTTATTTGGGGAATATCAGAACCAGTTGTGCACGCCAGCCAAAATCCCCCCGGTTAGGTCCTGATATTGGAATCTGCGGACCCACTGACAGCTGAATAATTTGTTTTCCAAATTTGGTGATACCGGATAAAGGCAGGGCGACAGAAGATGCAAATATTTTGGTTTCCCAGTTTTGTGTAATAGAACCTACAGCGCCAATGCCAGCTCCGCTTTTCCAGTTGTAGGTAAAAAATGGCTGAACAAAAAGCTGGCTCACATCCCCGCGATCGCTTTGTCCGCCGATTGACCAGAGCTGGTTGGCCAGTGCTCCAAAAGTAAATCCGTTGGTCTGTTTTAAGATAACGGCTGTCGGTCCGATTCCGAATTTTCCCGTGCCCAGGTATTGATTGGTCGCAGTAGGCACGAGGAACGCCGGTCCAGCACCCCAGATAAGACCGTTATGTGTTTTTGCCGGAGACAAAAATGCGCTGATCGTCATGTCACCCAATCCGGACTGGCTGGTGTTTTCGCCCGTTATGTTGTACTGGGTTACAATGGGAAGAATATACCGGGTGATTAAATTTAAATTCTCATTGAGCTTAATAGGAACAACCGGCTGGAAATTCATAACATTTTGCGTGCCTTTCAGGGAACCGATACCATAAAAGGTATTGTTTTGAAACGGCACGCTGATCAGGCTGGCAATGGGATTGGCCAGTTTTTTTGCCAGCTCGGCGGCTTCATTTGCCGCAGGCGGCGGTTCCTTCGGCTTTTCCGTTTCCTGGGCTTTTGATAAAACAGGGGACAAAATCAGCATACCCAACAGTAACCGGGCGGAAAAATACCTGATGATTTTCAACATAGCTGGAATTTTATATTAAATCAATCTGGCATTTCAAAATTACCTGACTCACCGTCCTCAAACTAATTTACATGCATTTAACTGTAAAACCTGACCCCAATTGCAGCTATTAAAATAAAGTGCAACTTGCAAGCAAATGAGTATGCGTTTTACTAGATCATGGGGGATCATAAACTTGTTATTTTGGACGGCCCTGTTCTCGGCCCAGGGGTCCTTTGCTCAGGGAAATTTTAAAATATATCTCGTGGGTGACGCAGGAGACCACAAAGAAGCCGGCGAGACCCTGGTGAACCTGCGCAGGGAATTGATCAGCCACCCCAACAGTGCAGTCATCTTCCTGGGCGATAACAGTTATAAAGACGTTTTAGGCGGCATCATCCCATTTGGTTTCAAGGGTTTTGACAGCTCGAAAAATACCATCGCAAAACTGAGATCACAGTTGAACCTGATGAATGAGTACAAGGGCTGGGTTTATTTCACGCCGGGGAATCATGACTGGTGGAACCGGACAAGCTACGCAAAGGGCAAAGCCAAACTGCAGATGGAGGAATCTTTTATTGAATCCAATCTGAAAATGAATACCAGCATCGCCAACCCTGACAAATTGTTCCTGCCCGCAAACGGAATTTATGGACCGGAATATGTAGAGCTGAATCATCAAACCATACGATTGGTTTTTTTCGACAGTTACCGGATCATACAAACAGGGATAAAGAAAAATAATCCGCCCGAAGCCGAAAAATCATTTTATCATAACCTGGACAGCGTGATTCACGATGGTTATTTGTTGAAGCAACGGGTCGTGGTGATATCTCATCACCCGGTTTATCTGAGGGGGCCATATGACAGAACCCTGAAACATCCTTATTTATTTGCCAGGATTAAAGCGTCCAATTCCAGCTTTCCTTCATACAAAACGATGATCGACAGTTTAGAAAAGGTATTGAAACGTTACCCGGGCATATATTATGTGAGCGGTCACGTACATGCGCTGCAGTATTTTAATAATTCAGACAGTGTCCATTATATTATCAGCGGAGCGGGAAGTAAGGAAATTAAGTTATCCGAAAAACAAGTGCGGCAATTTGATGTTTCGGTTTTACCGGATGAATACCTGCTTTGGAATACAGGTGGTTTTTTTGAGTTGGATTTCCAGGAAGATCGCGTCAATACCGTTCTCTACTACAATGAAGGATCGTTGAAATGTACCCTCCCTTAAAACACCTGTACATACTCAGGTTTCTGAAGTTTCAATCACCATCGATATTTCTTTTTCCAGTTCTTGTACGATATCCCTGTATTCGATTAATGCATGTTGTTTTTCTGAAATTTCCACTTCAAAATCATGCATCATTTTAGAACAAAGAAATAAATCAGCGCAAAGGGATTTAAAATCAGGATCTCCTCGATATAACTTTTCTATTAGGGAGTGATGTGTGGGAAACCTGGATTTGACCAGGCCAAGTTCCGATTGAAGCGCATTCATCATATCGGGGATTTAAGCTTAAAGCATTTTTTGTCCATTGCTATAATAATCAGATTCCTTAAATTTGATCTCCGTTTCCGGCCTCTGTTGACTAAGGTACTCTATTGTAAATGTAATTGTGGCCCGGCAGGGCATTTAACAGTAAAACCTTATCATGATTACCAGTCAAAAGAGCCTGACCGACGACCTGTGTTCCGAAGATCTTATCTATGAACAGCTCCAGAAAATATTTGATTGCTCCGTTTTTTCTGTTTCAGATATTCTTCGACGCTTCCTGACTTATATCACACAGGAAACCCTTGCAGGAAGATCCAATACCATCAAGGAATATACCATTGCAGTCAGTGTACTGAATAAACCGGCCAGTTTCAAACCCCAACAGGACGCGATTGTCAGAATTCATGCAGGCCGCCTCCGGCGGGCATTACATTATTATTATAAAGAATCGGGAAGCGAAGACAAAATTGAAATTTCGGTTCCGAAAGGAACCTATGTTCCTGTATTCGAAAGACTTCAACGGGAAAAACCTGTAATCATCAGCAGCAGTACTAATCCCGTTGACCTTCCTGAATCCGTAAACCTGGTGATCCTTCCATTTAAAACGCTGGAGACCGAAATTTCCCGTGTGGCTTTCGCCGACAGCCTGGGACAGCAACTCGGTGCAGGCCTTGCGAAATTTCCCGATTTTTCAGTGGTATCTTATTATACGACGAGACAACTCAGCTCCCGGAAAAAGGAAATTCGTGAACTGGCCCTTGGTTTTGGAGCGCATTTTGTCGTTACCGGCGACGTTCAATTTGAAAACCGGAAACTCCGGGTATCGGTACAAATGACCAATGCGCAAACAGGAGCTCAGATCTGGACCGAACTATATACCAACAATTTTTCTGTTTCGAGTTTGTTTGCAACAGCAGACGATATGAGTTCCCGGATCACCGCTGCCTTAGGCGATTTTAACGGCCAGATCATTCAGCAGGTTTCACGGGGGTTGGTTAAAAACAAATCCGGGCGGCCTTTCTCTACCCTGCTCTCCTGTTATCATGATTTTTATTATGGATTTAATGAGGCAGGTTTCAGGAATGCATACAACTGTATGAAATCCATAACAGACAGGGATCCGAATCATGATATGGCCTGGTCCTTCCTGGGCCAGCTTTCCCTGATGGCTGCCTTATTCAATTATACGACCCTGGAGAATCCGATGATCCTGGGTCTGAAGTATTCCAGGAAAGCCCTGAATATAAATCCACTCAGTCAGCACGGTTTTATCACCATGGGTATGGCGCAAATTTTTCTGGACAATAAAGAAGGGTGCCTGGATGCACTGCAACATGCATACAACCTGAATCCGAATGCCACCGGACTGCTGGGCGTCATTGGCTGTCTGATGATCACCGCCGGAGAATATGAACGCGGCCTGGCTTTGCTGGAAGAATCGATGGAAACCAATAAGAACTTCCCGTCCGTCTTCTACCTTTTTACGGGCCTCTATCGGTTTAAACATGGTGATTTTGCCTCTGCACTGCAAGATCTTGAGAAGACTGGAATGGCAGACGAGCCATTGAATTTACTGCTGAGAATATCCATATTAATACAGATGGGCAAGAAACCGGAAGCAGAAATCCTGGCAAAATCCGTAAAGGGTTATTCTTTAAATAAGGTCTGGATCTCGAGGGAATATATCAGCAGGTTTTTACTGGATAATGAACTG
This sequence comes from Puia sp., assembly GCA_036512575.1. Taxonomy (GTDB): domain Bacteria; phylum Bacteroidota; class Bacteroidia; order Chitinophagales; family Chitinophagaceae; genus Puia. The sequence continues at coordinate 784 of DATCAO010000335.1, read as the reverse complement.
GTGGATCAACTGACACGCGGGTTCAAATCCATCCGGTTGCCGCTTTTAACGGTGGCCTAAGCCCGGAAAGTCGATTATTTTCATTTATCGGTTAAATGACTCCGTAAAAGTCAAATATTTAACAATTAGGCTACCTTTCCATTACAACCAAACCGATCCTAAGCGTCAGCTGTTTGAAATACATAACATGAGTTTTGCCGGAAAATTCAGCAGATCTGCTCCGGATCCTTTGGCCCGACCTCGCTTTAATTTCTAAAAAGATTAAATACACATTAGTGAATAAATTTCCTAATTCCCGGATAAGCAGCACCCTACTGGTTTTCAGCCTGCTTGCCACCTGCCTCACGGGCTTCGGACAAAAAAAGCAAGTGGACACGTTCGACATATATAAAGCGAGTTTTAATTTGCCCCAGCCGCATCCGCCCAGGGGAGGACATTATTCTTCCTCCATTTCTGTAATCTATGTGGTTACTCCCCGGGACTGGACCGACGATATCATTACAGCCCCGATGTTTTTTTACCAGGCGAAATACACTTTACCCAAGGGTTTTAATATACAGGGCAGCCTGGCCAGCCTGTTTATTTCAAACAGGGTTAACCTGGGTCCATTCTGGAATAAGGAATTGAATAACCATAACTATGTCGGACTGGGATGGCAGGTGGTATTTGACTATGGCATCCTGAACCAGTTTGGATTTGCGACCACATTAACCGGTTGGGAACAGCAGCCCCAGATAGTGCTCGGACATGCATTTGAAAAAACGGCCCTGGTTGTAAAAGGAAA
>DATCAO010000334.1:0-3582 GCA_036512575.1 Puia sp. | reverse complement strand
CTTCGGATGTTGCGTTTGAAATGCAACATGCCTGGCAGCGGGGCCGTGGCATTTTTCGCAATCCACGCCTAAAATGATATTGGGATCAAAGTCTTCCGGTTTGTGGTTGGGCTCCGATATTCTATGGGCAAAAGTGGTATGGCACTCGAGACATCGCGAGGTGATGGGCCTGTTAAAAAGTACAGGATGTGTCGGGTATTGCGGACTGTTTGCCCATTTGTCTGCTGCAGTAAAATAAGACACCGGCAATTGATACAGCCGGTTTTTGAAACGGGTGATATAGGTCTGGCCCTTGGATCCCGAACCCACCACAATATCAAAACGTTTAATAATCCCCTCATGTCCCTTATAATATCCTACCTGGTAAAAACCACTATCCCTTTTTTCCATGGCCACCACGATATCAGAATCATAGGCAAACCTGTTTTTCCCGGGTTCAAAATTTCCCCTGATATATTCTGCAACTGCGGGTCTTGTGGTCAGGTAATGCGGGGTATGAATATGGCTTTCATAAATATTTTTATGGCAGCTGGCACACGCTGCGGATCCCGCAAATTGTTCTGCATGAACGGTAGCTTCCGTTTCAACATTCACCGTCGAATCCGCTTTTGAAGTTTTTGATTCGCGATCGATACACTTTACGAATAAAAGAATACACAGGATCATGCCGGTGCAAATCAGCATCTTCCGGTTTAGCTGGATTCCCTTGAGCATCTTAAATCAATTAAGTACAAATTACCTATTAATACCTATCGGGAATAAAAGAAAAAATAAGGGCTGAACCAGGAATTCAGCCCTTTAATTCGCCATCTATTGATCAAAAAGAAAAATCCTTATTGTTTGCTGGCATATAATGATTGGACATCAGCAGCAGCCAGTGCCACATTATACATCCTCAGCTGATCGATGGCACCCGGGAAACCAGACATCCATCCATTGTTGCCATAGTTGTCCACGATGTTCACCGCTTCCTGGAAGCCTCCGATCACCAGTTGGTTCGCATTTCCGTCGAATAAGATGGTTTCATTTGATTTTTTATCAAACTGAACTCCGTCGCGATAGAGTGTGGCTGTACTTGTAGGGGCGTCATAAACAAAAACCACATGATGCCAGTTGCCATCATACATGGCCGGCCATCTGTTTGCGCCGGTATACCCTGCAAAATCCCAGTTATTCCCGCCACCATTAGCGAAAACGAATTTCAATTGCATGGAATCCGAAGTGCTGTTTTCATGATCTGCAAAAATGCACACATTGCTCCAGAAATTTGTGGTGCTGGATAGCGCCAGTATGCCATCGGCGTTTGTATGGTCCTTTTGAGAGAGCATGATATTCAGCCAGAATGAAATGGTAAAACTGGTAGATTTTCCAAAATCATTGGCATCCAGGTAATGTAAGAATGTTCCCAATGAACCCTGATATGCCGTACCCGAAACACCGGGTACAAAGGTTGTTGAGGGATCCGGGAAAAATGAAGGATATGTTGAAATGCTGTCGGCAAAACGCACATTGATCTGCTTTGCGGCATCTGAAGTAGAATCGAAGGGAACAAAGAAGCGCAGGGAAGTAGATGGCGTAACCGTATTGTCCGTAGGGTAATCAGCGGGTAATGCCGGTTGTGTCATTTTCTGGCAGCTATAAGATGCCACACAGAATGCAAAACCAAGCGCCAGGTTTCTGATGAATTTATTTCTAGTATTCATAGCTAATTTTTTAAATGTTGTTACTAATACAGTGGGTTTTGAACTAAAACGCCGCCCGACAAATCAATAGCAGGTTGCGGAATCGGGTATAAGGCATTTCGAAGTGTATAACCCAGGCTTCCCAACGCGCCGGGGGCATCAATGCCATCCGTAGCAGGCGTCCACCTCACCAGATCGTAAAATCTTAAACCTTCCATGGCAAATTCCCATCTTCTTTCATTTTTGATAGCTGTCCGCATTTGTGCCTGGCTCGTGTAAGGAATATAAGGTAATGCACTGGTAGTACCCCTGGCCCTGGCCCGAACCAATTCCAGATTAGATGCTGCAGTAGCTCCATCACCAATTTCATTCGAAGCTTCGGCGAGCATCAGCAGAATATCAGCATACCGTATGATTCTGTGGTTCATCCAGTCTGCGCCGCCGGAGGGACCGATTTGTCCGGTATACGCCCGCATCTGCGGATCTGAATACACTTTTTTATTCCAGTAAGGCTGGTCGAGCGATACGCCCGGATTATAAGCCGGGAGCGTAGCGCCATATCCGCCCTGCGCAGGTCCCCCGTCAAATCTTCCTGAATACAAAATGGTTTCAGCTTTGCGCGGATCCGTGGAATCCCAGGCATTTTGCAAAACCTGTGTAGGCGTATTCCATCCCCATCCCAGATTCCAGGTATTGCTGGCTCCACCCTGCCGCACATTTTGACATGTGCCCCACTGAACTCCAAAATTTGATGCTCCGTTTTCACCAATGTTTGCCTGCATCTCAAATATGGATTCAATGCCATTCTTGCCTGCTCCATTTAATCCGTCTTTCCAGATATCAGGAAAATTGGGTTCTAAAGAATACTGATTCAAAGCAATCACCTGGGTACAATAACTGACAACCTGTGCCCAATCGGACCTGAACAAATGCGTTTGTGCATGCATGGCCATGGCGGCGCCCTTGGTTAAACGACCGGGATATTTATTATTGTTGGTAATATCTATCCAATTCACAGGCAGATAATTTGCAGCAACATTCAGATCCGAATCGATCAGCGCATATATGGCCGGAACGGGAGATTTGGGTTTGATGTTATCTTTTGCATTGGTCGAGTAAAAATTAAGCAGGGGCACCGGGCCATAAGCTTTTACCAGTTCAAAATATGAATAGGCGCGGCAAAAGCAGGCCTCTCCTATATTACGCAATGAGGCTTCGTCCGTTACTTTCAGGGAATCCGCGATATACAATTCCTGGTTTGCCTGGTTGATCATGGCATAATGATCGTTCCAGTAGGTATCGGTAGCCCAGTCATCTTTTGTGTATTGAAAAGTTTCAAATTCTGTATTGACTTCGGCGCCATCGGTCGTACTACTCCCTTTCTGGGCATCATCGTCACGGATGCTGTTGAAATCGAGCCAGGGAAGTGTAGACCAGCCTGCATAACTACGGAGGGTACTGTACAGCCCAAAACTCTGTGCTTCCAATGCGCCCTGATTCAAATCTGTGAGGGTTGCCTGCAACGGTTTACGGTCAAGGAATTGCGTACAGCCTGCCAGGGTAAATACCAGCGTGCAGGCTACTGCAAAAATCCATATTATTTGTTTGTATGTTTTCATAACCCAATTTGATTTTTAATAATTACTTAAAAAGTTATGTTTAATCCTGCAGTGGTTGTAACGGGAATTGCCCCGCCGGCATTGTCATAACCGAAGGCCAAAGCATCGCCACCAAATTCTGTTGTATAACCATAACTGTTTTTCCAGGTCTTCAGGTTCTGCACATTAATATATATTTTCAGGTTTTTACACCAGGATTTTTTTGCCACCAATTGGGGAAAGGTATAGTACAATTGGAGGTTTCTGATCCTGAAATAAGACCCGTCCTGAATATTATAGGT
>DATCAO010000333.1:0-4167 GCA_036512575.1 Puia sp. | reverse complement strand
AATGCAGACGGTAACCACTTGTCCCGCCTGTAGCGGAGAAGGCACAACCATCACTGCCAAGTGCACGGTTTGTAAAGGGGAAGGCAGAGTCTTTGGAGAAGAGGTTGTAAGTATTGATATCCCGGCCGGGGTTCAGGAAGGTATGCAACTCAGTGTGTCGGGAAAAGGTAATGCCGGAGAAAGGGGGGGATCAGCCGGGGATCTTATTGTTTTAATTGAAGAGGAGGCGCACCCTGATTTGCAACGTGACGGTTTGAATGTTGCGTTCGATTTGCATATCTCTTTTACTGATGCTGTATTCGGAACCCATCTGGAAGTGCCTACAATTGACGGGAAAGCCAAAATTAAAATTCCAGCCGGAACCCAGAGTGGTAAGATCTTTCGTTTAAAAGGAAAGGGATTTCCATCTGTGAATTCATATGAAAAGGGCGATCAGCTGATCCATGTGAACGTGTGGACTCCGCAACAGGTTTCCCCCGAAGAGAAGGCCGTTTTGGAAAAGCTTGGCGATTCAGCCAATTTCCAACCCAAACCCGACAAAAACGAGAAAGGTTTCTTTGAGAAGGTGAAAGAAATGTTCAGCTAAACGCAATCTAAAATCTTGGGCAAAGCATTTTATTTTTGGCTGAATTTTCCCGTTCGAGGAACCCGATATACGTTATTGACAGTTCAAATCCACCCTGCCCCTGGCTTACGGTATTCAATGTTGAAATATTTACATCGTAACTAAGTCCGATAGATAAGGGAAGCATATCCAGTTGAATCACCGGGATAAAAGCATCTCCTAAACGCATAAATGCGCCAATGCCCAGAACATATTTAGGGTCGTCAGTAAATTCTCCCAGTTTATAGCCGTACATCACACCGAAAATATTTTCACGAGCGATGCCCTGTTGTGAATAGTCGGCCTGAATCGTAAATTCAGATCTTTCATCGATATTGAACTTAGCTCCCCCGGAAACAACCCATTTAGGCTGTAATTCTACAGCACTATTCTGGTAAAATGAATTCATGGGACGGTTCAGGTGATGATAGGCAACACCGAAAAACAAACTGTTCTGGTAGTCCTGACCGAAACTGGTATTATAACTCATTCCGACGCTGGCATCCCAATAATGAATGTCTGGCGTAGGGAAAGTCTCACCTGTTCCCAATGACGGGTTAAACGCGGCACCGTTGAACTGGCTGTTGGTAGTAATTTTTGAAACGTCGATTCTTTTTTCTACGTACCCTCCCATAAATCCGAGGGAAAGATAGCTGGCGTGAGTATTGGATAGGGACTTATTGTAATTGATTGCCGGAAAAACCTGAGTGGAAGTTAGACCCGCACTGCCAGCCTTGTCATATAACACTTGTAAACCCAGGGTAAGGAAATCATCCGTTTTTCCCACTGGTAATTTGTATTCGCCGTTGAAAGAACCGGTGCGATATGCATTGGTCAGGCTGTTCCATTGATCCCGGTATACACCCTGAATACGGTAATCTCCTGTAAATATGCCGGCTAATGCAGGATTTCTTAACAGGGGCGCATTAAAAAACTGTGAAAAATGCAGGTCCTGCGCACAGACAGTCACAAAACATGAGGCCATCAGTGCCATTGTGAAACATATTTTTTTTATGGGGTTCGGTGTTGTCATTTTCGGTATTTCTATCTGATCAGGGTTACGTTTCCATGATAAGGAATCAGCGTTGCGTTGTTACAAAGTATCTGAATTGTGTAAATATATACGTCAGGCGGAGCGGGCTGTCCATTGAATGTTCCATCCCATCCTTCTGAAGGTACATTCGGCGCAAAATTGCTCTTCTGGAACACAATCTGTCCCCAGCGGTTATAAATAGTTATCGAAGGAATGACATTTAATCCAACTCCATTGACTACAAAATTATCATTTACACCGTCGCCATTCGGTGAAAACGTGTTGGGAACAAAGAAATTGGCACCGTCGCAAATCACTTGAACACGAATGCTGTCCATCGTCGCGCATCCTCCGTCGTTGACGGCTGTCAGGACATATTTGGTAGTCTTTGTTGGCGTCGCCAGCGGTGTCAGGCAGTTTGCGCAACTCAGTGTGTTGGAAGGCGTCCAGTTTAATGAAACGATATTGGTTGTTGCCGTTGAACTGATCTGGTAAGAACTCCCGACATTGATGGTCGCGTTCGGTGTCAGACCGATGACCGGATAATTGAATGCGGTGATATCGATGGATTTGGTATCCGAATAACATTTCTTATTGTCATAGCCGGTAACAGTATATGTAATTACCGTGCTGGGTGCATTACCGATTTGCGATGCATCTGGTGTAGCGACCGGGTTAGCAATATTAGGATTGCTTAATCCCTGGGCCGGTGTCCAGTTGTAGATGGCCGCCCCTGTTGCATTAAGAGTCGCACTCTGACCCAGACAAACAGAATCTGTTCCGGTTGCATTTACGGTTACCTGTGTATTAACTGTTACATTGATGGTGTCTTTTGCTGTACATCCAAACAGACTTGTTCCCTGCACAACAAAATAGGTACTGACCGGAGATGTGGCTAACGGACTTGCACAGGCAAGGCAGCTCAGATTACCATTCACTGGAGGATCCCAGTTATAGGAAGTGGCATTACCGGTGGCATTTAACTGTAGCGTGGAGGTATCACAAATAGTAATATCTGCTCCGGCATTCACAGTGGGAATAGGATAAATAAACAGGTGCGAAGGTGGCGTTGTGTCGGTAGTATCTTTACAGCCCATGGTATTGGTGGCAATAAGTTGGACTATATATTCTCCCGCCTTCGGATAGCTGACAGGAGCCGGATTCTGTACGTTGGCAGTTTGCCCGTTTCCGAAACTCCATGACCAGGCTAGTGGTCCGTTTGGATCCGGAATGGTTTCAACTCCCGAAAAAGTCAATACCGCAGGTTCGCACTGATTTAACAGACCATTGACAGCAACCTTTGGAGAGCCCGCGACGACTATGGGGATATTATAAGTACCGGAACATCCGCCAAATGTGGTTATACTCATAGTGGCCGTGTAATTGCCAACTGTGGTATAATTATGCGCGATCGTAGGGAACATCCCAGTCTGAATCGGAGAGCCGTCCCCAAAATTCCAGCTATAACTGGTTATTAATGTACTGGGGCCTAAAACAGAAGTGTTAGTAAAATTGACTATCCCGCTATCACAAACGATCGTTTTGTCTGCCGAGAAAATAGCTTGGATTACCGCATCTACGTTAATCATATTGGCACCAATTTTTACAACCTTGCATCCGGAAACATCTACCAGGGTAACCGTAGGTGGAAATTGGCCAGGTTTATTATAATGATGCGTAATGGCAGGAATAGTGTCTGTTATTGTGCTACCATCACCGAAATTCCAAGTAAAAGATATCACGTTGGTAGTGGTAACAGTAAAATTGACATCCAGGGAGTCACAACCGGATAGGGGCGAATAATTAAATGTACCAACCGGCCCATCAATTTTTACATGTTGTGAATCAGACAGTGAAACACAACCTCCGTGACTGGTTACTGTTAAATTCGGATAGTAGTCTCCCGGGTTTGCAAATAGATTGGAGGGATTCTTTATGATGGATCCATTCCCATCCGTGAAGTCCCAGTTATATTTAAGTGCATATTGACCGATAAATGTAAAATTCACATTAAAAGGCGGACAGGCAGAGTAATTTCCGCTCATAGTAAAATCGGCATGGGGTGTATCCACGACTATCTTTTGAGGTAATGATGTTGAGGTACATCCGTAAGCGTCTGTCATTGAAAGAGTGACATTATATGATCCCACTGCAGTGTAAGCATACAGCGGGGCAAAGGCATTTGAATTGGTTCCATCCCCGAAATTCCAGGTATATATAGGGTTAAATCCCCCGGTAGAATTGTTGGTAAAGCGGATTGGATTTGGTGCATTTGGGCAGGAGGAGTCTTCGGAAACAGCAAAGTTCGCAACCGGAATGGAAACGGTGATTGAAACCGGACTGTCTAACGTAGCTGAGCACCCGAAGTTGTCTGTCACTGTCAGATTGGGCGTGAACGTACCGGGAATTGCATAAGTATGGGCTGGCGGTGCTTGTGCATTAGAGGTGGACCCATCTCCAAAATCCCATAACCAATTGACAATTTTATTTCCTGCCGGATTAGCTGTGGACAAGTCTTTAAAAGTATAAG
>DATCAO010000332.1:0-2174 GCA_036512575.1 Puia sp. | reverse complement strand
TACGTAGTCGCTGTCATCACTGCATAACCAGACGGCCGCTTTTCCGATATCATCGGGCTGTCCGATTCTTTTGTAGGGAATCAGGGTGAGCAGTTTCTCCAGAGCCTCCGGCGTCTCCCAGGCCTGTCGGTTGATCGGGGTCTGAATAGCCCCGGGGCAAATGCTGTTGATCCGGATTTTTCTGTGAGCGAATTCCTGGGCAAGCGTTTTCATCAGCAGCATAATGCCACCCTTGGATGCCGCATAATTGGCATGACCAGCCCAGGGAATGACTTCGTGCACGCTGCTCATATGAACTATTTTTCCTGCAGCAGTTGACCTGTTGGCCACTACTCCCCTTTTTAAAAATTCCCTTATGGCTTCTCTCGCACAAAGAAACTGACCGGTAAGATTTACTCCAAGAACAAAATTCCATTGATCCAATGTCATGCTCTCAAATGGTGCGTCCTTCTGAAGTCCGGCATTGTTGATCAGGATATCCACGGTACCAAATTTTGCCACCGTATCTGCAAACATTTTCTGCACTTCCGATTCCTTACTGACATCGCACATGGCCGTCATACCTGTGCCACCCGCCGCAACGATTTCTGCCAGCACTGCTTCGGCTGCAGGTTGCACTACTGCTACCGGATAGTTAACAACGACCGACGCACCGGATTCTGAAAGCGCTTTTGCAACACCGGCGCCGATGCCACTGCTCGCCCCGGTAATGATGGCCACCTGGCCAGTGAGTTTCTTGTCCATACGACAGGGTTTTAGCCGTTCAAGGTATTCTGTTTAAAAATAAAAACCATTTCACTATGCATTTAACAGTAAAATGGTTATAAAAGATAAGCCTATTTAACCACCAAAAAAATTTCGATCAGAGGATTCGCTGAATTTGCATGTACAACAACAAGATGATGGTTTTTGCGTCTTTAATTTCTCCTGATTCAATCATCGAGAGGGCCCGGACAAAACCGGTTTCAATCACTTCAATATCTTCCTGTTCTTGTGCAACACCACCGCCATCATGCACTTTCATGGAGGAGCTGTATTCGGCAATAAAAAAATACAGGATCTCGCTGACCGATCCGGGCGACATATACGCTTCGAATATTTTACGAACATCTTTGATGCGGTAGCCGGTCTCTTCCTCCGTTTCCCTTCTGATCGCTTCTTCGGGTTGATCCTGGTCCAGCAGGCCGGCGCAGGCTTCAATCAAATACCCTTCTTCATTACCATTTACGAAACTGGGCAGCCGGAACTGACGTGTCAGGATGATTGTTTTTTTGAGCGTATTATATAAAAGTATTACAGCCCCGTTGCCGCGGTCATATACTTCACGGGTTTGTTTTTGCCATCGCCCATCTTTTTTTAAAATTTCATAGTCATACTTTTTCAGGGAATACCAGTTATCGGAAAGAAGTTCTTCTTTTAATATTCTTACTTTTTCGGTTTGCATGAAACAAACCTAATATTTTTCGGGATATTCACTATCGGGTATCAACCGCTATTTTGTTAAAAGCGGCCTAAGTTTGCAGAATCTTTTCATTAATGGAAAATCAATCCTTCGGGAGAAAATTATTTGACGTTTTCCGTATGTCCCTGAATGGGGAGCAGCGGGACTACACCCAGGGAAATCTATCCAAGGCGATTATACTGCTGGCTATTCCCATGATATTGGAATTTGGGCTGGAAAGTGTTTTTGCAGTAGTAGACATGTTTTTTGTAAGCCACCTGGGACGTCATGCCATTGTAACGGTTGGGCTGACGGAATCTGTCATATCGTTGGTTTATTCCATAGCGATCGGCCTGAGTACAGCGGCAACTGCGGTCGTAGCCAGACGGATCGGAGAAAAAAATCCCGACGGTGCTGCACATGCCGGAGCACAGTCGCTGATCATCGGCTTAGGGGCAACTGTTGTGATCAGTGTTCTGGGTCTATTGTTTGCCGGAAATATTTTGTCCCTGATGGGTGGCGATGCTCGTGTTGTGCAAGAGGGAGCCATATTCACAAAAATCATGTTCGCCAGCAGTTTTGCGATCATGTTGTTGTTTCTGATTAATGGAATTTTCCGTGGAGCAGGTGATGCAGCGATGGCGATGAAAAGTCTGTGGCTGGCCAGCTTACTGAATATTATCCTATGCCCCATATGCATTCATTTTCTTGGTCTTAAGGGAGCGGCCATTGC
>DATCAO010000331.1:0-4866 GCA_036512575.1 Puia sp. | reverse complement strand
CTTTTCTGTGTAATATTTGGAATTTTTTTATAGGGTTGTGTGCCGGAAATATTATAGAAGAATTCGTCTTTTTTATTTTTTGGTTTTTTCTTTTTCTCTGGATTAAACAGATCACCGAACCAGTCGAAAAACTGATTCATCCAGTCGCTGCCATCGCGTCCCCTTCGCAGCATGTAAATAAAAAAATAGCCAATGCCTGCCGCACCTGCATAAGCCAGGTAGGTAGACAAATCACCATTTCCCACACCCGAGAAATTGAGTAAAATAAAAATCAGGGTGAGTATCCAGATAGGGATGCCTCCGCTGATCATGGGGAAAATCCGGTAGTCAGGTGAAACTACTGTCGTTGCCACCGCAATTGCCGCGACGGAGCAATTTGCTGCAGAAAGACTGTCGGTATCGATCAATACCCTTGCGCTGGGTACCACCAGGTGTACCAATACGTAGATGACTGCACCTCCTAAACCGCCATAAAGATATATGGGAATTAACTTCCGGTTACCCGTCAGGTCCTGGAGAATATATCCAAAACTCCAAAGCCAGAACATATTTGAAACAAACCGGAACAGCTCCCTGTCGGTAAACATAAAACTGATCAGGGTCCAGGGTCGCCATGAAAGCTTTTCCGGATTGGCCGGCAAAACGAACCAGTTGTAAACATGGGAGATAAAGGAGTCTTTTGATGAACCCGTAGCAAGAAATAAAACATAAACGAGTTGGAGTACGACGAAAATTACAGCATTAATGACCAGCAGGTTGACGAGTGCGTTACCGTCCTGACCCAGGTTCATTCGCTTTCGGTAATTTTCTTCCTTTACATCCATATCCCTTTTTTCTTAATAGAAGACAGGTATTTACTTAATCTTTCAATAACATTCGGAATACAAACTGGTTCAATAAAATTTCCGCCGGTCTGTATACCGCCAGTAAAAAACGAGCAGCAGCCCCACCAAACCACCTCCCAGATGCGCCCAATGGGCTACATTATCACCGGCATTATTTTGAACACCCAAAAATAATTCATAAATCACATAGGCCAGCACAGCCCATTTTGCTTTTACGGGGATTAAAGCATAAATATAAATCAGGCTGTTTGGGAACAGGAGACCGAATGCCACCATACAGCCAAATATTGCACCGGAAGCGCCTAATGTTGCCGTGTTGATTGGAGCCCCAAAAGCTGACCTGTATTCCATCTGATCATGAATTGGAGCCAGGTTCAGCTCCTGCCAGTATGGTGTCAATTCATGGTATAAGACAAGTAAATGCAACAGGGCGGCGCCGATACCGCAAACAATGTAAAAAGTCAGAAATCGTTTTGGTCCCCAGTAATTTTCCAGTATGCTTCCAAACATCCAAAGTATCAGCATATTCCAGAAAATATGCAGGAAGCCGCCGTGCAGAAACATGTAAGTAATAATCTGATGGGGTTTAAAAAAATCAGACCGGATATCGTGCAGGGCGAAAAAATTCTCCATAAAATGAGAACCGCTGCGTTCCATGGTCAGTTGGATCAGGAAAACGATGACATTAATGATGATCAGGTTTTTGATTATGGGCGGTATCACCTGTGAACGTCCCAGTCGGAAATCAGCCATGAGTAGATAAAAATTACTGGCTGCAAGTTAATGTTTTAAGAAAAGCGCGGTCACATTTTCGATATGGAGTGTGTGGGGGAACATATCCACAGGCTGAACAGCTGAAATCTGATATTTTTCAGAAAGCAGGCTGAGGTCACGGGCCTGTGTAGCCGGATTGCAGCTGACATAAATGATGGCTTCTGCGGCTATTTCGAGCAATTTGGCGATTAGTTTATCAGACATTCCGGCCCGGGGTGGATCAGAAACGATCAGATCGGGACGGCCATGGGTTTCGAAAAATGCATCATTGCAAATATCAGTAACGTCGCCAGCGAAAAACGCTGCATGGTGAACCTGATTTAACAAAGCATTTTCTTTGGCATCCGCAATGGCTTCGGGAATAAGCTCGATGCCGATCACTTTCCTGGCCTGACCGCTCAGAAAAATACCAATGCTGCCGGTACCACAATACAAATCATAAATGGTTTCCGTTCCTTTTAGTGCGGCAAAATGGCGTACGGTCTGGTATAAACGCTCCGCTTGCGCTGTATTGGTTTGAAAAAAAGACTTGGGCCCGATCTTAAATGAAAAATGTTCCAGTTTTTCTATGACAAATCCCTTACCGTAAAATATTACGGGTTGCAGGTCGTTCAGGCTGTCGTTCCATTTCGGATTTATGGTATACAGGAAGGTAGTCACCTCCGGAAATTGAATGCGGAGGTGTTGCAATAAAGATTTTTGAAGGGAGTCGTCTGCATAACCGAAAACCACGTTGACCATGATTTCACCGGTTCGGCAGATTCGTACCTGAACATTGCGCAGGAATCCTTCGTGACGCTGGATATCATAAAACGAAACCCCATTTTCAACGGCCCATTTTTTGATTTCCTTCCGGATGAAATTGGTTGGTTCATCCTGTAGCCAGCAGGTATCTACCTCCACCACCTTATCGAAAATACCCCGCGCATGGAATCCTGCAGCGTCCCGCAGGCTGGATATCAGTGGATCTGCAAGTTCCTCCCTGAGCAGATACCGCCGGTTGGAAAAAGTGTATTCCAGTTTATTGCGGTACCGGGTTGTTTTTTTAGAACCGAGTATGGGAAGAATTTCAGGAAATTCCAGTTTGCCGATGCGTTTCAGACTTTGTAAAACCTGGTCCTGCTTATAAGCCAGTTGTTTTTCATAAGGGAGCATCTGCCACTGACACCCTCCGCAGATGCCAAAATGCTTGCAAAAAGGCGCTACACGGTCTTCTGAATAACCGGTTATCCTGAGCACCTGCCCTTCAGCCCAGTCTTTTTTATTTTTTGTCAGCCTGACCGTAACAATATCCCCCGGAACAGCGTTTTCCATGAATATGACTTTGCCTTCGTGTTTGGCCAGACTCCTGCCTTCGGCTGCATAGCCAGTCACCAGCAGGTTCTCTAATACGATATTTTTCTTTTTTCCCACGGCGGCAAATGTAGGATTATCCTAATTTAGCATTCCTATGATCAACCCATTATCTAAAAAGACTTTTTCAGCCCTGATTTTTTTAATGGTATCCGGTTCCGCATTTTCCCAGGGATACAACATTCAACTCACCCTGAAACCCTTTACAAACAGCAAGGTCTACCTGGGTTATCACTACGGTAAAGTGAAAGCCGTAGCGGACTCTGTGGTACTCGACGCCAATTCGACTGGTGTTTTTAAAGGCGGGGAAAAGCTTCCGGGAGGAATCTATTTTATCGTTTCGCCAAAAAAGGAAATACTTTTTGAATTGCTGATCGACCAGCAACAGCAGTTCTCTATTTCTGCAGATACCCTGCGCCTTCCTGCGAGTATTGTATTTACCGGTTCACCCGAAAATAAGACCTTCCTGGAATATACCGCTTTCATGAACGCTCACGGAAAGGAACTGGCCACCCTGCAGACCCGGATGGCACAGGCAAAAACCAAAAATGATTCGACGGTAATCAGGGAAAAGATCAAAAAAGTGAATGACGAAGTGAAAGTGGAGAGAGATGAGATACAGGACAGGGAACCAAATTCTCTGCTTGCTGCCCTGTTGCGCGCTTTAAAAGATCCTGTTATCCCTCCTGCACCCTTACTGCCCAATGGCAAAACCGACAGCACTTTTGCATATAGGTACTACAAGGCCCATTACTGGGACAACATTTCTTTTACCGATGACCGGCTGATCCGGACACCGATTTTCGAGCCCAAATTAGATCGCTATTATAAAGACCTGGTGTCGCCGGAACCCGATTCACTTGACCGTGAAATAGATCATATGCTGCTCTACTCCCGGACAAATAAGGATATGTTTAAATTTCTGCTCGTTTATTTTACACAGAAGTACATCAATCCGGAGTATATGGGCCAGGATGCTGTATTTATTCACCTTTTTGAAAAATATATCAATACCGGACAGGCAACATTTTTCACAGAGAAATACCGGAAGTTCGTAGACGACCGGGCTTATAGTCTTATGGCCAACCTGATCGGCCAGCCGGCAGCAAACCTTGAAATGACGGATACTTCGGGGAAAACGAAATCCCTGTATGAAATCCCTGCAGATTTTGTCTTAGTCTGCTTCTGGGATCCAACCTGCAGTCATTGCAAGGAAACCATTCCCAAAGTGGATTCCATGTATAAAGCCAAGTGGAAATATGAAGGCGTTCAGATCTATGCCGTGATGGTTGACGGCGGCCAGGAAAACTGGCTGAATTTCATACGGAATCACAATTTGGGCGATTGGATAAACGTTTACCAGACGACAGCCCAGCATGATGCAGTCGTTTCCGCGGGCAGGCCCGACTACCGCCAGTTATATGATGTTTACCAGACACCGGAACTTTATCTGCTGGACAAAGAAAAGCGCATCATTGCCAAAAAACTTACTTATCAGCAGGTCGATGAAGTCATTAGCCTCAAACTGAAAAAGGTCAACGCTCACTGATATGAAGAATGTAGTATTGATCTTTATCTTTCTCATTTTTACCCATGCGATTTTCGGTCAGGCGCTGGTGCGTTATGGTAATCATGTCATCACAAAGGAAGAATTCCTGAACGCCTTCAGGAAAAACAATGTGAAGATCAAAGCAAACGAAAAAGCTTACCGCGATTATCTCAATCTCTATATACGGTATCGTTTGAAAGTACAGGCTGCCTACGATTTGAAGCTCGATACACTCCCGGGTCAAATCACAGAACTTCAAAATTTCAAGAGCCAGGTGGTGGATCAATACCTGAATGACGAAAATAGCCTGAATCAAATGGCCCGGGAAGCCTTCGTCCGCAGTCA
>DATCAO010000330.1:0-3648 GCA_036512575.1 Puia sp. | reverse complement strand
CCATAATGTTGATACCCTTTGATCCTAATGCAGGTCCGATGGGGGGAGCCGGGTTGGCCTGACCGCCCTTTACCTGCAACTTGACATAACCGGAAATTTGCTTTGCCATGTTTACATTTTTTGGTGTTAACGTGGCGCTTTAAGCGCCACTCCCAAACCTTACGGTATACTAAGAACTTTCGATTGGGGACGCAAAATTAGGGTTATTTCTCTAAATTTTCAAAATATCGCTGTTTTTTTACGCTTCGTCCCGATAATCGGAGGAGAGGGTCCGGGAGGGGAGAAAATCGTCGGTGAGCCCTCAAAAATCTGATTACCCGGTTTATTAACCATATTCATCCGGTTATCTTCATTTGTACACATCTCAAACCTCTGCATTTCGATCAATGCGTTTAGCGTTAAGCGTTAAGCTTTATGCGTATTTGGCAAATTGTTTTAGAATTAGTGCGCACATTTTTTTCTATGTGAAGATTTCTGTTTAACTTTTTGCCACGAACATCCATTGCACTCAAATCATTTAAAATTGTCTTCAAATTATGGCAAAGTCAAAGAAAAAAGCGGCTAAGAAAAAGGCCTCGCCTAAAAAGAAATCTGCCCCGAAAAAGTCCGCAAAGAAGGCAGCAAAAAAAGCTCCTGCTAAAAAGAAGGCAGCGAAGAAAAAAGCAGCTCCCAAAAAGAAAACAGCAAAGAAAAAAGCAGCTCCCAAAAAGAAGGCAGCGAAGAAAAAAGCAGCTCCCAAAAAGAAAGCAGCACCTAAGAAAGCAGCACCTAAGAAAGCCGCGCCTAAGAAAGCCGCTCCAAGGAAAAAGGCTGTCAAGAAAGTTAGTCCGCCGCCTCCGCCTCCCGCACCGGTTGCTGAAATGCCTTCCGGCAGTTCGGAAAACTCCAATGGATCCGGCAGTATGGATTCAGGTGGTAGTTCTTTCTAGATTTGGTTTTGCAGTTTGAGGATAGCGATACATAAACAACCGAACAATAAAAAAGACGCGATCTTTCGCGTCTTTTTTTATTTCAGCATCAGCTGATTTTAAGCAATTTTTTCAACCTGCATATAGTTCAGCTCCACGGGAGTGGATCTTCCGAATATTTTAACAGTTACTTTCAGTTTTTTCTTTTCATCATTGACTTCTTCAATGATGCCGTTGAAATCATTGAAAGGCCCTTCGATGATCTTGATGGTCTCCCCGATGATAAATGGTTCGCTCATGCTCATGCCACCGGCTTCAGCCATTTCATCCATTTTGCCCAGCATCTTATTGACCTCGGCTTTGCGGAGCGCTATCGGATTTTCCTTACCCAGGAAATGGATTACGCTCGGTGTGTTTTTTACCGCATCCCTCAAATCGTCGCCCAGTTTGCCTTCCACCACTTCAACCATTACATAACCAGGATAATAATTCCGCTCACGCATCACTTTCTTACCGTTCTGTACTTTGTAAACTTTTTCAATGGGCAGGAAGATCTGTTTAACGACTTCGCTCCACCCACCGCGTGAAATTTCCTTGTCGAGATATTCTTTTACCTTTCTTTCCTTACCACTCACCACGCGCAGTACATACCACTTGGTTTCCTTGGCAGGAACCGCAGGGATCTGTTCAGCCGGATCCGAGACTTGATTAATTGTTTCCATCAGGATAATAATGAATAAATGAAGTTTAATATACCATGGGAAAATACGTCCATGACGTATACCAAGGCGGTAATGAGCAGGGTAGCCACCAATACAATAACTGTTGACTGTTGCAGTTCCGGCCAGCTGGGCCAGGTTACTTTTTCCGCCATTTCCCTGTAAGACTCTCTGAAATAATTCGCGACTTTGTTCACGTAAGTAATTTGAAAATTTTAAAATCCGGAAATTTGAAAACCAGGGAAAGATGAAAGGCAGTTAAAATGTTCTGATCCATTTTCAAACCTTCAGAATTCCAGATATCCAAATTATCCTGCACGGGAACAAGGATTCGAACCCTGATCAAAGGTTTTGGAGACCTCTATTCTAACCGTTGAACTATTCCCGTAGAAAGCTAAAAGCTATCCCGCTTGACCGAGACAGCTTTTAGTTCTTGCAAATATAATTAAAATCTGATTTATTTCATGGCCTGCCGCTAAGCAGACGCATGACCGGGCTTATTTCAGGATTTCAGTTACCTGTCCTGCACCCACGGTACGACCGCCTTCACGGATCGCAAATTTCAGACCTTTTTCCATCGCGATGGGCTGGATCAGCTTGACAGTTAATGCGCTGTTATCACCAGGCATCACCATTTCTGTTCCGGCTGGCAGTTCAACTTCTCCGGTTACGTCTGTAGTGCGGAAATAGAACTGTGGACGGTATTTATTGAAGAAAGGGGTGTGACGTCCGCCTTCTTCCTTGCTCAGTACATACACTTCGCATTTGAAATCTGTGTGCGGGGTGATGGATCCCGGTTTGCAAAGCACCATTCCACGACGGATCTGGTTCTTTTCAATACCACGGAGCAGTAAGCCCGCATTGTCACCCGCTTCACCTGCATCCAGGAGTTTGCGGAACATTTCCACACCCGTTACAGTTGAGCCAAGCGGAGCTTCCATCAATCCGACGATTTCAATGGCTTCACCTACTTTAATACGACCTCTTTCAATACGTCCGGTAGCAACCGTTCCACGACCGGTGATCGAGAAAACGTCTTCTACCGACATCAGGAAAGGCTGGTCAACCGGGCGCGGAGGCAATGGAATATAGCTGTCTACGGCATCCATCAGATCGTCAATGGCTTTGATCCATTTGGCTTCACCGGCGAGTGCGCCAGTAGCCGAACCCTGTATGATGGGCGTATTGTCGCCATCGAAACCGTAAAATGTAAGCAGTTCACGGATTTCCATTTCAACCAGTTCCAGTAATTCCGGATCGTCGACCAGGTCAACTTTATTCATAAACACCACCATGCGCGGTACGCCTACCTGGCGTGCGAGCAGGATATGTTCTTTGGTCTGGGGCATCGGGCCATCGGTAGCCGCCACCACGAGGATAGCGCCGTCCATCTGGGCCGCACCGGTAATCATATTTTTTACATAGTCAGCATGACCCGGGCAATCCACGTGCGCATAATGACGGTTTGCTGTCTGGTATTCTACGTGCGCCGTATTGATGGTGATTCCACGCTCTTTTTCTTCAGGAGCGGCATCGATTTCATCATACTTTTTTGCTGTTGCCAATCCTTTTGCAGATAAAATGCTGGTAATGGCAGCGGTCAAAGTGGTTTTACCGTGGTCAATATGACCAATGGTTCCAACGTTAACGTGGGGCTTATCCCTTTTGAAGGTCTCTTTTGACATTGGTATCTAGTTTTTAGTTGTGTTTTTAAATAAATTGATTCTATTTTCCTTAATCCTGCTTTTCATTTTTCCCATCCAACCCCACTTACTTCTGAATGAGCCGTTGAAGAGAATTGAACTCTTGACCTCTTCCTTACCAAGGAAGTGCTCTACCACTGAGCTACAACGGCATAACTGGCCTCGGCCGTCGCAGCTTGGCACAGACGGATGGTCTGTGCTGGAAACTACTTTGTTAAAACCTGCCTCGCTAAATCTCCGGCAGGCAAGAGCGGAAGACGAGGTTCGAACCCGCGACCTACAGCTTGGAAGGCTGTCGCTCTACCAACTGAGCTACTT
>DATCAO010000329.1:0-5691 GCA_036512575.1 Puia sp. | reverse complement strand
CTTAAGCCTTACGCCTTGAGCTTTACGCTTAATGCTTCAAATATCGTATTTGCTGAGGCGACGGTATAGGGCGGTGCGGGTGAGTCCCAGTTCACGGGCGGCCCTGGAAATATTGCCCTGGTGTTTTTCAATCACTTTCAGGATGGTGTTTTTTTCAATGGTGCTCAGGGTAAAATTATTGTCGTCTGCATCTTCCAGTTCCTTTACGGTTTCCAGTGGTGAAAAGATAATATCTTCCGCACGGATTTCGTCGCCTTCACACATGATCACAGCCCTTTCAATGCTGTATTGCAGTTCACGAACATTACCGGGAAAATGATAGGCGCGGAGTTTCTCGATGGCCTTGTTATCGAGTTCCAATGAACGTTTCAGGTATTTCCCTGCATACATTAGGGCAAATTCCCTGGCGAGCGGGGGAATATCGTCCGGTCTTTTCCGAAGTGGCGGCATCATGATTTCGACGGTATTGATGCGGTAGATCAGGTCTTTCCTGAAACGCGATTCGTTTGCCAGTTCAGTGATGGGCAGATTGGTTGCACAGATCAAACGGATGTCCACCGCGATCAGCAGGTTGGAACCCAGCCTGGAGACCTGCCGGTTCTGTAAAACAGACAAAAGTTTAGCCTGCTGCTGAAGCGTGATATTTCCGATTTCATCCAGGAACAGGGTACCTCCCGAAGCCATTTCAAACCGGCCGGTGCGGTCGTCACGGGCATCAGTAAACGCTCCTTTTTTATGCCCGAATAGTTCGCTTTCAAACAGGGTTTCTGTGAGAGCGCCGACATCGACTTTGATAAACTGCTTGGTTGCCCTGCCCGATTTTTCATGGATCATCCGGGCCATCAGGTCCTTCCCTGTTCCATTTTCTCCAAGAATCAGGATATTGGCATCCGTAGGCGCAATTTTTTCCACCTTACTCAGGATATCCTTCATGGGCTGGGACTGTCCGATAAAGGGCGTCTGGCCCTGACCGACCGGCACTTCGGTTGACTTTGCCGAAGCAACGCCATCCTTTTTCTGCAGCGTCTCGCGTATGGTGGCTGTTAGTTTTTCATTATGCCAGGGTTTGACCACAAAATCCATCGCGCCCTCTTTTAATGATCGGACTGCCAGGTCAATATCCCCATAAGCAGTAATCATGACGACCGAAGCAGCAGCATCCCATTCCCTGATCTTGCGCAACCAATACAGGCCTTCATTGCCCGTGTTGATGGCACTGTTAAAATTCATATCCAGTAAAATCAGGTCAAAGTGATTTTTATATAATATAGACCGGATGTTTTCCGGGTTTTTCTCTGTCAGCACTTCCGCAACCTCCGTTTTCAGGAGCAAGCGGACGGCCGTCAGGATATCCACGTCATCATCAATGACCAGAATTCTTGCGTTTTTCAAAACCATGTGAGTAAAAAAATATTCTTACGAAGGTGCAACAAAACAGTGCCATAAGTTTACTCTAAGATAAGATGGTGACAATTAATTTTTTAAAGGGATTTTCGTCCTGGAACCCTGTATCAAAAGCGTACAGTTCATGTATCGGAAACGACCGGAGAAGTCAGGAGTGCATTTATAATTAGTTGTAAATCACCTTTATCAGGTTCTGGCACGTGGTTGCATTTACCCTATCGTATTTTGAACGCTCAGCTATGATTATATTGCCGGGCAATTTTCGAAACCCGGCTTTTATATAGATAATATTTTATTCCATGGTAGACAGGGTAATTAAGAAGAAAAAGTGGTCCACCAAAAGATTACTGACCATCGGGGGTATTACCGCCCTGGTTTTATTGGCTTTCGGCAGCTGGTATTTCACTTCCGGGAAAAGTCGGCTCAATGTGGACCTCGACCGGATCACGATTGCAGCCGTGACCAAGGGCGCTTTCCAGGAAACCATCCCCGTGAACGGCGTGGTGCTGCCCATCAGCAGTATTTACCTGGATGCAGTTGAGGGGGGTCGTGTGGAAGAAAAATTTGTAGAAGACGGTACCGTTATGAAAAAGGGTCAGCCCATCCTGCGCCTGTCCAATACGGATATCGAATTAAGTACGGTTACTGCCCAAACCAACGTGTATAACCTGCTCACCCAGATGCAGATCGCAACCAATGCCGCCCAACAAAACACGATTACCAAGCAAAACGCGGTAACAGATGTGGAAAGCCTGTTGCGTGAAGCCAAGCGGATTTATGAGCTGGATAAAACCCTTTATGATAAGAAAGCCATTGGTTCCCAGGAGTTCCAGCAGGCAAAAAATAATTATGATTATTTAATGGAGAAGAAGAAGCTGACCGACAAAATTATGGCTCAGGATTCCGTTTCCAGCGCTCAACAGGTTGATGTGGCCAAACAATCGGTGGTAGGTGCTCAAAAAGCCATGAATGTGTTTCAGAAAAAATCCGGCGACCTGGTTGTGCGTGCGCCGGTAGACGGTCAGCTGACCTCCCTGGATGCCGAAATCGGGCAGAATAAAAATAAGGGAGAAAGACTGGGGCAGATCGATGTGCTGAGCGGCTTTAAAGTGCGCGTGGATGTGGATGAACATTATATATCCAGGATCTATTTGGGACTGAAGGGCAAATTCACATTTGCCGACAGCAACTACGATCTGAAGATTTTTAAAGTGTATACGCAGGTAACCGCCGGTCATTTTCAGGTAGACATGCAGTTTGTCGGACCGGTGCCCAAGGGCATCCGCAGGGGACAGACCCTGCAGATCCTCCTGGCCCTGAGTGAAGAAAAAGTGGCCGTGCTCGTTCCGCGCGGCGGATTCTATCAGCAGACGGGCGGAAACTGGATTTTCAAAGTTAGCGAGGACGGAAAATCGGCTTACCGTGCCGACATCCAGCTGGGCAACCAGAACCCCGAATACTATGAAGTATTGTCGGGACTGAACCCTGGCGATAAAGTGGTCACCAGCAGTTATGAGAATTACGGAACGATGCAGGAACTCATTCTTAAAAAATAACCCTCATTCACAGTATAAAGTAAAACAAAATGATAAAGATTCACGATCTCGAAAAGATCTACAGGACAGAAGAAGTAGAAACCATCGCCCTCAATAAACTTTCCTTCCAGGTTAACGAAGGAGAATTTGTGGCCGTAATGGGTCCTTCAGGTTGCGGTAAATCAACCTTATTGAATATACTCGGACTACTCGACGATCCGGATAGCGGAAGCTTTCTATTCAATGGTATTGAAGTAGCCGGCTTCAACGAACGCAAAAGAGCCGATCTCCGGAAAAGGAATATCGGATTTGTGTTCCAGAGTTTCAACCTCATCGATGAGCTGACCGTTTTCGAAAACGTGGAACTGCCCCTGATCTATCTGGGAGTTAAGGGAGACGAGAGAAAAAAACGTGTGGAGGAAATGCTCGACAAGATGCAGATCATGCACCGGCGCAACCACTATCCGCAGCAATTATCCGGCGGTCAGCAGCAAAGGGTTGCCGTTGCACGTGCCGTTGTAAATAAACCCAAACTGATCCTGGCCGATGAACCCACCGGAAACCTGGATTCATCCAATGGGAATGAAGTGATGGAACTGCTCACCGACCTTAATGAACAGGGTACAACCATTATTATGGTAACGCACTCTGAACATGATGCAAGGTATAGTCACCGGATCATCCGGATGCTGGACGGACAGACTGTTACAGAGAATATCCTTGTTTAAGGCTTCGCCTTAAACAAAGTATGGGAGTATGAGAGTGTGGGAGTGTAGGTTGAATAACTGCCCGACAACTGTCTATGGCCAACGGCCAATGATCAACTATTAACATATGTTAAAGAATTATTTCAAAATCGCGTTCAGGAATCTCTGGAGACACCGCGTCTTTTCCCTGATCAATATCATCGGGCTGACCGTGGGAATGACCGCTTGTTTTCTGATTTTCCTGTATGTACGTTTTGAATTGAGCTACGACTCCATGCACAGCAAAGCGGATCGTACCTACCGCATCATATGCGATATCAAAACGCCCACTGAAACACTCAAAGCAAGTGGCCCGTCGTGGGCGGTGGGACCGCACCTGATCAAGGGAGATTTTCCGCAGGTTGAAGCCTCTGTTCGTACAACAAATAACAGTTTTCTAGTAAGAAAGGGAAATGTCAAGTTTCAGGAATTGAATACCCTGATGGCCGATTCTTCTTTTTTCCAGGTTTTTGATTTTAAACTGATCCGGGGAAATCCGAGTACCGCTTTAAACGATCAGCTGTCCATTGTTTTTACTAAATCGGCTGCGAAAAAATATTTTGGTGACGCCGATCCGGTCGGGCAGACGGTTTTGTTAACCGGTGACGGATTTACCGCGAAAATTACCGGTTTGATGGAGGATCTACCCGAGAATTCCACGATCAGGGCCGATATGATTGTTTCCATGACTACACTTACACGGAAATTCAATCCCGGCCTCGATGATCAATGGGGAAACTATGGAAATAACACCTATGTTCTGCTCAAACCGGGTGCCAGTGCAATAGCATTCACCAAACAACTTCCGGCCTTCCTGGAAAAAATGAATGGTACCGAAATGAAACAGCTCAACATGTATCCCACATTGATGCTGGAAAAATTCCGCGATATTTATCTGCGGTCCACTCGCGATGGCAGTAAAAAGGGGAATATCAATAACGTGTACACTTTTTCCATCATTGCTGTTTTCATATTACTGATTGCCTGTTTCAATTTTGTGAATCTGACTACTGCACGTTCCGCCGAAAGGGCCAAGGAAGTAGGAATCCGTAAAGTAGTGGGAGCCGGGAAACCGCAGCTCACCCGTCAGTTTATAGGGGAATCTGTTTTGCTTTGTGTGATTGCCTTTGTATTCACACTGGGACTGGCAGCTCTTTTACTCCCTTCATTTAATATGCTTGCAGGCAAGACCATCAGCCCCGGTGTTTTTCACGATATGAAATTTGTCGGAATCCTTTTTCTTTCCAGTATCGGCATTGGCCTGCTGGCCGGCCTTTACCCTGCGCTGGTCCTTTCTTCTTTCAAACCGATTTCGGTTTTGAAAGGAAGATTCAGTACCGGCACCAAAGGAATACTGCTGCGTAAGGGTTTGGTTATTTCGCAGTTCACTCCTTCAATCATTTTGATCATTTCAACCATAATCGTTTATAGCCAGCTGAGTTTTATGCGGGGGCAGGATCTTGGATTTTCAAAAGATCAGATGATGGTCATCAGCTCTAACGGAGATCCTGCAAAGGAGTCTTTCATGCATCAGATACAGGCCATTCCCGGTGTTAAATCTGTTTCCATGGCCTCCAGTGTACCTGGAGGCGGCAATCCAGGAGCCTATTCTCAAATACAGAATGCAAAAGGTGAAATGCAGATCGCCAATCTCGACCTGTATTTTGTTGATTTCGAATACCTGAAGCAAATGGACATTAAGATGGTTGCCGGACGAATGTTCTCACGTTCCTTTATGACCGACACCACGCAATCCATGATCCTGAATGAATCGGCTGCGAAATTGTTTGGATATCGCTCGGCTCAGGATGCCGTGGGGAGAAATTTTGACCAATGGGGAAGAAAGGGGAAGATCATCGGGGTAATGAAAGACTTCCACTTCCGGTCTTTACAGGAGGAAATTAAACCTTTGTCCATGCGTATTGAGCCCACCGGTTGCGATCTGATCACTGTTAAAGTTTCGGCAGCGCAATTGCCCACGACAATTTCCGCTATAGAAAAAAAAT
>DATCAO010000328.1:0-4819 GCA_036512575.1 Puia sp. | reverse complement strand
ATCTGCGAAAAGATTTTGTCGCAGCGGTAGCCAGATCCCTCGACGCCGGATTTGAAGTGGTTGAAATGCATGGTGCTCACGGATATCTGCTAAATAGTTTTCTGTCCCCGCTGAGCAATCACCGCACCGACCAGTATGGTGGATCTTTTGAAAACCGAACCCGGCTGGTGAAAGAAATAGCGTCTGACATCCGCACCGTCTGGCCAGAAAAATTTCCACTATTCCTGCGCATTTCAGCAACTGATTATGTTGAGGGCGGATGGGATCTGTCTGATTCAATACAGCTGGCCCTTGCTATAAAGCCACTGGGCGTGGATCTGATCGACGTTTCATCGGGCGGACTCATGCCCCATGTACAAATTCCTCTGGGTCCGGGTTATCAGGTACCTTTTGCGGAAGCCATCCGCAGGGAAACGGGTATCCTGACAGGCGCTGTTGGTCTCATTACAAAATCAATTCAGGCAGAAGAAATCATCAGCAGTGAAAAAGCAGACCTCATCCTGATTGCCCGGGAATCCCTGCGTAATCCAAATTTTCCACTAACCGCTGCGAAAGAATTGGGGGTGGAAATTGACTACTGGCCAAATCAATATCTGCGCGCGAAGTAAATAGTTAAAGCAACTATATACTCTATTGCACTTTTCCGAAAAGCAATTGACAATTGACAAATAGTTCAGGTCGTCTGAACATCCTCCGCCAACGGGAGGGTAAAAGAAAAAGTGCTTCCCCTGCCCGGTGAGCTTTCAATCGTGAGTTCACCACCGTTTTTTGAAAGAAAATCCCTGCTCAGCATTAGTCCTAACCCGGTACCACTTTCTTTAGCCGTGCCGTGCGTGCTGTAATAGGTATTCTCCTGAATTTTTTTTAAAGTTTCGGGGTCCATGCCAATCCCATTATCAATAACGGAAACCCGGCAGAATGGAAACTCACCCTTAACACTTATCACAACTGCGCCTTTTTCAGGCGTAAATTTTATAGCATTGGAAAGCAGGTTCCTGATCACCAGAGTGACCATATCCCGGTCGGCAAATACCATAAACGGTTTATCCATTTCGCGGGTTATGGAAACTTTTTTTGTGGCTGCCTGCAGCTGGTGCACATGAATGGCTTCGTCGGTAATTTCTGCCATTTCCAGCTCGCCGGGCGAAACACTTGACGAATTCATCTGGCTTTTCACCCAGTGCAGCAGATTCTCCATAAGGCCCGTCGTATAATTCAGGTCGGTTACTACATCCGGAATAATGGATTTTATTTCCTTTCCACTTACATTCAGTTGCTGCATACTACGGAATAGGTTACGTAGCGCATACATCGGGGTTTTCATGTCGTGGGAAATCACGGAAAACAACTTATTCTTCAGGGAGTTCAATTCGCTTAACTCGGATGCCTTTTGTTCAATCTCTGCTTTTTGGTTTTCAATTTTTTTATTTTTCTCTTCCAGTTCCCTGTTGGAGGTCAGAATGCCAATCTGGTATAGACCATTTTCTTTTTTAATCAGAAAAAGCGCGTAAAAAATAAATACGATGGCCGTGCCCTGATTAAACAAATAGAGGTAAAAATGGGATATGTGCAACTGATAGCTGTATCCTTTGTTGATGACCACCAATACAAAATAACTCACCATGGACAGTGTTACGGAAAATAACATCTGGCTGATCAGGGGGAGAAAGAAAACGGCCATGATTCCGTTCAGAATAAAATAGAGTTCCACACCCAGGTTCATGCCGAACATGTACACTATTGAGGTCAGCAGCGGGTAGAGAATAAAATAGGTAATCATGCCGGCTTCATAACGAAAATAGAAATTCAAAAAAAGCACAAACAGGTTCACCCAGGCAGGAAGACTGGCTATAAAAAATGTAGAAACAGGAAATTTATAGTTTCCAAAAAAAGAGAGCAGGGGTACAACGATCCCTGTCAGGAACTGGAATAAATTCAACTGGTTAAACACACGCAACTTCCCTCTTTCCAACTCATCCATCGTCCGGGTGAGCCCCAGGGACTTAATTTCTTCAAGATAGTGTTGTGATTTTTGGGAGAAAAGCTCCATCCGATTTTGCAGGAACCGGTTCGGACCAAAATTAAAAAACAGCCTGATTCTTTCCAAACGGCTGCTTACAAAGCGGGCACTGTCAAATATTCTGGGCTTACCCGGAATAGAATTGGATTTACCTGCGCTTTTCATTCAAAATAGATATTGGCCTTAAGGATTAACCAATTTAAACATTAATTACGAAATAGACAAATCAGGCTGAAGGCTTGAAGCTTGAGGCTTGAGGCTTCATTGTAAATTTGAAAATGCGGACATAAAAAAGAGCACCTGATATTGCTCTGATTCATATGATTGAGTCTTCTCCATTTTAGTAATTCGAGAAAACAGCCAACCAATTTACGCCCTGGCTTTAAGCCTCACGCCTCAAGCCTCAGGCTTTAACAGGTGACTTATCCTTTTTTTTAGCCTTTTTCAAAGCTGCCTCAATGCCCTTGCTCAGGTTATCGAACGTAGGTTTCCCGTTAAACATTTCCCCGTTAATAAAGAAAGCGGGTACCGTAGTCACTCCTTTCTGGATGCCCTCGCGGAGATCTCCCTGTACCTGCCAGCCGTAAGTAGCATTTACCAGGTGATCCAGAAATTTCTTATTGGAAATACCAGCCTCACGGGAATGCAGCTTCAGGCTGGTCGTTCCCAGATTGTGGCGGTTATGAAACAGGATGTTATGCATTTCCCAGAATTTACCTTCCTGGGCTGCAGCAACAGACGCTTCACCTGCTTTCAGGCTGCGCTGATGAATCTTAGTCAATGGAAAATGCCTGAAATTGAAACGTACTTTCCCCTTGAATTCTTCCATTATCTTCTTGACCACCTCGTGCGCTTTGGCACAATCCTCATTTTCGTATTCCCCGAATTCCATCAGGGTAACCGGAGCAGTGTCCGGACCAACGAAAACGTCTCTCGGTTCAATGATTTCTATAATCTCTTTCTTAAAAGCCATGATATGTATTCCTTTAAATTTTTTACGCTTTGCTTAATAACAGTTTTTCTTCCAAAAAGTTGAGTAAAAAGCCTCCGAGCCAGACTAACTGGCAGGAGGCGGCTAAAAATAGGTATTTTAACTGAAAAACCTTAGCTTTTTTACGCAGGCAGACCGGATAATAATTTAGTTAACAAGTTATTAAGATGCCATGCCCGACTTCGATCTCTCTTCCTTTTCATTCCGGAATACCACCACCCCGTCAAAAACGTCGACCAAGACCGGGTGCTGGTTATCAACTTCTCCAGCTAATATCTTTTTACTCAATGGATTAACAATTGCCTTTTGAATCAGTCTCTTCAATGGACGCGCTCCAAACTGGGCGTCATAACCATTTTCAGCCAGGTAATCCAGGGTATAGTCAGTAAACCGGATATCTATACTGTTTTGGGCCAGCATTCTGGATAGGTTATCCAACTGGATACGGATAATACCGCGGATTTCATTTTTAAGCAGCGGCTGGAACATAATCACCTCATCCACACGATTCAGGAATTCCGGCCGGATGGTTTGCCTCAATTGATTCATCACTTCCACTTTGGTTTGCTCCACCACTTTTTCTTTGTTCTCTTCGGTCACATTTTCAAAATTTGCCTGGATGATCTGACTGCCCAGGTTACTGGTCATAATGATTATGGTATTCTTAAAGTTTACCACACGTCCCTTATTATCCGTCAGCCTCCCATCGTCCAATACCTGCAGTAAAATATTAAATGTATCCGGATGGGCCTTTTCAATTTCATCAAGCAAAACAACACTGTACGGTTTACGCCTGACGGCCTCGGTCAGCTGCCCTCCTTCTTCATATCCGATATATCCCGGAGGAGCCCCGATCAGCCTGCTCACCGAATGCTTCTCCTGGTATTCGCTCATGTCAATCCGAGTCATCATCGATTCGTCGTCAAAAAGGAAGTCCGCCAGCGCTTTGGCCAGTTCAGTTTTACCCACTCCGGTAGTTCCCAGGAAAATGAATGAACCGATCGGACGTTTCGGATCCTGTAATCCTGCACGGCTTCTGCGGATAGCGTCGGCCACTGCCGAAATGGCTTCATCCTGACCCACGACCCGGGTATGCAGTTCATCTTCCAGTTTGAGTAATTTCTCCTTTTCGCTTTGCAGCATCCGGGAAACCGGAATGCCGGTTGATTTGGCAACGGCCTCGGCGATATCTTCAGCGTCCACCTCCTCTTTCAACAACCGCTTTTCCGTACTGTTGGCCAGCTGGCTGGAATATTCTGCAATGACTTTTTCCGCATCTTTTATTTTTCCGTAACGGATCTCAGCGACTTTTCCATAATCTCCTTCCCTTTCCGCCCTTTCCGCGGCCAGTTTGAGACCTTCAATTTCAGCTTTTGCATTTTGTACTTTTTCAACCAGTTCTTTTTCCTGTTTCCATTTCGACATCAGCGTGTCCCTTGTCACACTCAGGTTACCGATTTCGATACTCAGTTGGCGCAGCTTCTCATCATCATTTTCTCTCTTGATGGCTTCACGTTCGATCTCCAGCTGACGGATCTGCCTTTGAAGCTGATCCAATTCTTCCGGCATGGAATTCATTTCCAGGCGGAGTTTGGCCGCACTTTCGTCAATCAGATCGATGGCCTTGTCCGGCAGGAAACGATCCGTAATATATCGCTGCGATAATTCGACGGCAGCGATGATCGCTTCATCCTTGATGCGAACATGATGGTGTGTTTCGTATCGGTCCTTTAATCCACGCAGAATGGAAATCGCGTCTTCCACGCTGGGTTCATTGATCATCACTTTCTGGAAACGGCGTTCCAATG
>DATCAO010000327.1:0-6560 GCA_036512575.1 Puia sp. | reverse complement strand
CGGCCATGATGGAAAGCATGAAACCAGAAAAATAATGATTAGAAAATAACCCCGCAAACCAAAAATGGCCGCCTGGCATTAAAGCGATCGATCCGGGAGGGCTATATGGGCAAGAAACCATTGCAGATGGTATGGAGAATGGTGAAATAATGATTACCAGCTATCTTTGACGTCAAAACCGCTGACTAAAAGTATCAAATATGCTGGGAACAAATATCACTGCGCCTGATTTCACTTTGCACGCAACACCCGACCAGAAATTTTCACTAAATGAACTGAGGGGAAAAAATGTGATACTCGCATTTTATCCCGCCGACTGGAGTCCGGTCTGCGGAGATCAGATGTCCCTCTATAATGAAATGCACCGTTACTTTAATAAATATAATGCTGAGATCCTGGGCATATCGGTGGATGGAAAATGGTGCCATGCTGCATTCAGGGAAGCCAGGAAACTGCACTTCACCCTGCTGGCGGATTTCGAACCTAAAGGAGCTATCGCAAAAAAATATGGAGTATACAATGAAAAAGAAGGCCGCTCAGAGCGTGCACTTTTTGTTTTGGATGAAGAAGGCATTGTCCGGTGGAGTTATCTTTCTCCTGTAGGTATCAACCCCGGCGCCGACGGAATACTGGAGGCACTTGAATCGATTACCCAAAAAAAATAATCATGCCTGGTTTAAAGCCACCGTTCACCAGTACAGATCATTATAAAGGCAGTCTGAAATCACCAGTTCAACTTCTTGAATTTGGCGATTTTCAATGTCCTCATTGTGGCGCAGCTCATCCTATGCTGAAGAAAATTGAAAAAACATTTGGCCATGAACTGTTATTTATTTTTCGTCATTTCCCATTGTCGGAATCACATCCATGGGCCCAGTTAGCCGCTATTGCATCCGAAGCGGCAGGCAGGCAGGGAAATTTCTGGGAAATGTTTGACCTGATTTTCGAAAATCAGTATCGATTGAACAGAGAATTGCTTCTTGGCCTGGCAAAAACCCTGCATCTCAATATAAAAGAATTTCAGAATGATTTGGAAGATCCTGTGCTTGCAGCCAAAGTGGAATCTGATTTTGAGAGCGGCATACTCAGCGGAGTAAATGGAACGCCTTCATTTTATATCAACAATGAAAAATATAATGGTCCCTATAAGTTTGAATCTCTAACACTTGCGTTGGAAAAAGCAATTGGAGCCGGCAGCCGGCCTGCTTAAAACAACATGAAAATTTTTGCACGCTGCGTTTCCCGGTTGCAATCGAACCTTAATATCTTTATGAGACAAATGCAAACCCATGGCAAAAGAATACATGTTTTACATCCGGAATGCCGGAGACGCCAAAGCAGCCCTTTCTGCTGAAGAACATCTTGCGTTTATAAAAAAATGCGAGGTGTACATCGCCAGATTGAAAAAAGAGGGGAAGCTCTTAGCAGCCCAGCCTTTGTTACGGGAAGGAGTTATTATTTCGAAATCAAACAAAGGCTGGAATCTTTATCCCGTGGATCCAAATAAGGAAGTGCAGGTAGGATACTACCATATTTCGGCGCAGAATATGGCTGAAGCCACGAAAATGGCAAAAGAGAATCCGGAATTTGAATATGTGCCGTCAGCCAGCATAGAAATAAGACCGGTTAAAACAAAAGAAGATCAAACCAAATTCGTTTATCCTAAATAAGTTACTCAGATTCATTTCTAAAAGTTCAATCTTTCAGATTTTCTTTAAGATCTTCCCTGCCCGGCTTCGGAATGCAGCCGATTCAAATGGCAATCTGGCGTTGATAATGGTTTTGAGCTCCGGAAGAATTTCAGGATAAATTACACTCAGGTTTTCCAGAATTCGCAGGGAAAATGCTTTGACGGCAATAGCTTCCTCTGGCGTATTTATAAATTGAAAACAAATATTCATCAGCCTTCCATGAAATCTTTTCGGAATTTCGATAAACTGAAGCAGCCTTACGATATTCCTTTTGGCTGCAGGATGGGCCTCCTGATTCGATAGCTGATTTATGAATTGATTCAAATAGGGTTTCGCCAGGTGAGGATAATGACGAATACAGTAACTCATCGGCCAGGCCGCATGTTGTGTCAACCGATATTGTCCCTTAAAAAATAAACTGACCAACTCGCTGAAAAGCTCTTCGTCGTTTCCGATATATGTTATGATCCGGTTACATTGCTTCAGGGATTGCTTCTTGAGCAGCTCTTTTTCCAGGTTCACGGAATGATTATTTAATGGTTAAGTGGTAATTCCGGATCTTTATTCCTGCATGCGCAATACAACAAAGTTAAAACAGATCTTATTGAAATACGACCTGGACCTTTCTATGGAAGAGGATGGCCTGATCAAGCTAACATTGGTTGACAAACACTCGGGTATTATGTCGACTTTCGAAAATATTTCTTATTCGACACTGATCAGCAAGTCATATTCACATTTTTTAAAAGAAATCAAAGAAGAAACTAAAACACATCGGGGCAGATCAAAGTGAACGATGTCCTTTAGATTTTTATAAATAATCGTGGATTGTTAGCCGATCCACGACTTACGATCCACGATTATTGGTCAACCCTTCATCTCTTAACAACCAGTACCTGAAAAGTTCCTGGCACAAGCGGAGGCCGCGTACCCGCCACTGCCGGTTTTTGGAATTCGCCCGCAGGAAGAAATAGTGTATGTGTTTTGGGATTCAGGGCTATTGTACGGGCGCTGGCCTTGGTAGGTATATTCTCCGCCAATTCATATCCGCCATTTTTATTTTGACGAATGATACTCAGCTGGCCTTCACCGCAACTCGCAAATACCAATCCCAGTTCCGCGTCGAAAGCTACCCCGTCGCAACCATCGGGGATGCTGACCCGGTCCGTTACTTTTCCAGATCCGTCATCAACTACAACAAGCATTTTATCACAACCCGCAAACAAACGGTTGTGTTTTACGTCCAAAGCCAGCCCGGTTGGGCTTTCCGCAGGTTTGAGCGACCAGCGATCCGTCACTTTACGCTGGCTGATGTCTACCGCAATGATTTCATGCAAGTCTTCTATATTGACATAAATTTTCCCTTTCCCGTCTGATACAGCGGTCTCAGGTTTGCCATTTACTGGTATTGTATAAACAAGCTTTCCCGAAATAGGATCTATAAGGCTGAGGTCCTGGCTCCTGCCATTACAGGTGATGATCAGCTTTGAATAATCGTCGTACATGATGGCGTCAGGATTGGTACCTGCGGTAATCATACCCAGGGGCTGATTTGTCTTAAGGTCGAATACAGTTACGTTATTGATCCGGCCATTGCTGGTATAACCCTTTCCAATCGACGGCACAAAAGCGATTCCGTGAACCCCTATCGTATTAAGAATCACACCGACAGAATCACCAGTCGTTTCGTTTAATACATTAACCTGAGTGCCATGGGAAACATACAGGCGGTTATTGTCCGGTCCCGTAGCAATATAATCCCAGCCGCCGGAACTGGCAATATGAAACACTTTTGTAACCCTGAAGCCCGTAGCCTGCGCGAACGAATGACCTACGGCTAATGATTCCAGCAAACAAAAGAAAAAAAGAATTCGTAGTAGCTGAGTGGACTTTTTCATATACTTTGTTTTATATTGATTCAAGTTGATCACGAATGTTTTTCAGTGCCGGAATACAACAGACGCAGCATGGAAGGCAGTACGATTAATAAGAGTGGAAGTGCCACCACAAATCCGCCGATCACCGCTATGGCTAGTGGCTGATGCAACTGGGCACCACTCCCGATTCCCAGGGCCAGGGGCATCAGGGCGATAATCGCTCCAAAAGCTGTCATCAGTTTGGGCCTCAGCCTGGTCGAAATGGAATAAATGACGGCATCTGTTACAGTGAGATTCGCCCTCGCGTCCCTGAACTGCAGAATGGTGAATATGGCATTCTCTGCAATAATCCCGACGATCATGATCAGTCCGGTATAACTGCCAACATTCAGCGGTGTTCCCGTAATATATAATGCGATATAACTACCCGAAATTCCCAATACCGATATGGCGAGTATGACAAACGCAATACTGAATTGCCGGAATAGAAAAACAATAACGCCGAAGACAAGCAGGCTGGCAGCGGCCAGGATCATCAGCAATTCCTGGAAGGACTGCTGTTGTTCAGCATAAGATCCGCCATAAAGAATATGATAACCCAATGGTAAATGTAACCGGGCATTTATTTCAGACTGGATGTCTTTCATTACGGATCCCAGGTCACGGTTTTCCAGTCTTGCAGTTACAACACCCACCGATTGCAGGTCCTGGCGTTGGATTTCCGCATCACCCGGATTGATGTCCACCGTAGCAAGGGATGTAATCGGATTTAATTTCCCGGAAGGCAAAAAAACCCGCCATCCCAAAATATCGGACAGCGCATTCTTCCGGCTGTTCGGAAAAACCATTCGGATGGGAGTCAGCTGTTCCTTCTCAAGTATATCACCGACTATATTTCCCTCCAAATGGGTTTGCAATTGGTATTGAAGTCCGCCTGGCGTAATTCCAAATTGTCCAAGTTTACCGTAGTCGGGGGTAATGGTAATGGAAGGTCCCGCAATCACAATACCGTCAAAAACATCAGCGGTTCCCTTGACTGATGAAACAATATCCGCCACCTGTTTGGATAAGGCGTGTAATTGTTCCTGGTTTTCTCCAAAAATTTTCACTTCAACGGGTTGTACAGAAGTCATCAGATCACCCAACATATCTGTTATGACCTGGCCGAAATCGATGCGCAGCACCGGTTGCGAAGCCTCAATCCGTCTTCTGATTTCAGCAATCACTTCTTCTGTTGTTCTTTTCCTCTGGGTTTTCAGCTGGATCAGGTAGTCACCGTTATTGGGTTCTGTTATAAAAAAACCCATCTGTGTTCCCGTCCGACGGGAATAAGCGGAAACTTCAGGAACAGATCGGATTATTTTTTCTGCTTGTCTGAGCATACGGTCTGTTTCATCTAGTGAGGTGCCGGGCGGTGAGGCATAATCCAGCACAATACTTCCTTCGTTCATTTCCGGCAGAAATCCGGTCTCCAACCGGGGCAGAATATAAAATATGGAAGCGATCAGTGCGATTGCAATCAATGAGCTGATCCAGGGCCGTACAATAAAAAAACTTACCCAGGTCTGTTTCTTTACCCGAACTGGTTTGAAACGCCTTCCCGGCTTGTCTCTGCTTAATATCAGATAGATCACCGGCAATCCAATCCAGGTCACCAAAAAGGAACATACTAAAGTTATGATCATGGTATTCGTCAGCACATTGAAATAAGCACCGGCAACCCCGCTCATCAGCACAAAAGGGAAGAATATCACAATCGTACTTAGGGAAGATCCTATCATGGCGGGCATCAGGTATCGTATTGCCTTATGTAAAAGCGTCACGGTTGGTTCTTCCGGAAATTCCTCATGGGTACGGTGGATCTGCTCCACCACAACGATGGCATCATCGATGATCAAACCGATGGCGGCTGCCAACGCCCCAAGCGTCATAATGTTTAGCGTGTACCCGATTACATATAATACAATTAGCGTCAGGCAAATCGTTACCGGAATGGTAATGAGTATCGTAATACTCGCTTTCAACGAACGCAAAAATATGATCGCAACAATAATGGCAAGACCCAGACCCAACCATAAACTTTCTGAAACACTTTTTACGGAAGCTTTCACAAAATCAGCTTGTACATAGTACGGCTGGATGCTCACGTCGGGTGGAAGTATTTTGCGGAGTTCCGCCAGTTTGTCTCTCATCTGGTCTGACAGATCTACTAGGTTGGTATTGGGCTGCTTGATAATAGCCACCAGGATACCCTCTCGTCCATTCGCATTGATTTTTATGTATTCCACCCCTTCCTGAATATTTACTTTTGCGATATCCCCGATTCTGAGGATCCGTTTACCGTCATTGCGGAGAACAATCTGGCGGATGTCTTCTGCTGAATGAACGCTGGCATCCGTAGTCGTCAGGTACAAAAAACGATAATCAGACAGGTATCCGTTTGAACGTACAAAATTCGTCTGCGAAATGGCCACGCTGACGCTGTCTGGAGTAATCATCAATGTACTCATCTTATCCGGATCCAATTCAAGCCAGTATTCTTTGGCCTTCCCCCCGATTACCCGTACCTCAGAAACTCCCGGCACCTGGGAAAGAAAGGGTTTTATGGTATAAATAGCCAGCTGCTTTAATTCTATGGGTGATCTGTTGTGACTTTCCAAAGTATATCCAATAACCGGAAGGATTGACGGGTTCATTTTTTCTACCGTAATCTGGGTTTCCGGAGGGAGACTATTGCGAATCTGAGCGATCTTTGATTCAATTTTTTGCTGGCTGAGGTCCACGTTCGCTCCCCAATCCATAAATGCTGATATTTCGCAACTTCCCCTGCTGGTTGTGCTTCGGATCATTTTCAGGTTGGGCACCTGCTTGATCACATTTTCCAGGGGCTTGGTTACCCGGATCATCATTTTATTCACCGGCTGAAGACCGGCATCAGCAATGATCTTTATTTTAGGAAAACTGATTTCAGGGAAAAGCGCGGTCTGCATCC
>DATCAO010000326.1:0-5988 GCA_036512575.1 Puia sp. | reverse complement strand
AACGATGCCTACGATAGACTAATTTGAATAAAATTATCCCTCCGTTTTTAAACTTGGGCCGGCGGATAAATTAAATACGATTAAGCTGCTGAAAAAAAGAAAGAAGACAATACCCTTATGTGTCTCCAGCATACATTCTGTTATATTGGCTAAAATAAACATCAGCACAAGGCAAATACCTATGAACTGGTTTCCCTGGAAAAATGATTTTAATAACTGGGCAAGAAATAATGACAAAGCTGCCAATCCGACCAGGCCATAACACAACCAGGTAAACAAATACTGATTATGGCTATTGTACTTTTGTTTTACCCCATCAGCAAATCCCCTTTTTAAATATTCCTGCTGCAGCGCATCAATTGCACTGAAATGCCCCCATCCTGTAATGGGCGCATCCCGGATCAGTTTCCAGGTGGATTCCCAAAAAACACCCCGCACCGCGATCCCGTTCTGGTCATCAGAAGCACCGGCATATTCCTTAACCTGTGTGTCCCGAACCCGTGCATTAACATAGGGAAACTCTATTAATAAAAGAGGTATTACAATCAGTAACAACAACATTACAGCCGTAATTAATCTGTACTTAAAATAATAAAAAGAAAAAACAACCACAATCAATACAGATAGATAAAGAAGGAAAATAAATGTCTTCGAGGATAACATCATGATGAAAACACTTAAATAACCGATGCATAACACGGAAATAATCCTCATCCACCACTCCACTTTACTTAACAAAAAATAGTAGAACAGGATATACAAACTGAAAATACAATACATCGAAAAATAAATCGCACTGATTCCAATATGACCACTCAAATGATGGTAAAAAAGTAAACTAAAATAGTTACTTTCTTTATACGCCAGATAAGCTTTCCAAAGACAAAAGATTGAGCCAGCAATATTTGCAGCGACGAAGGAAACCAAAACCCTTTTCACGGTCCGTGGGTTTAGGGTTTCCATAGATCCGAAAATCAAAGGAAAGATCAAACAAGAAAATCCCGTTTCCAGCGTCTGGTTTGTTCGATCCGGACTTTTATCCCAAATGAGCCTGATGGCCATCCAGGCAAAATAACCAATCGGCCAGATACACAATGATCTGTTTTGCCGAAGATGCATCCATTTATTTGAAAGACCATTAGCGAAGTACGCAACAATTGAAAACAGAAGGATGCAATAACTATTGATAAGTATGTCAAAAGGAAGCGACGCAGCTACAAGAATCAGGCACGAATCCATTATCAAAATGCCCACTTTCTGATGATTGGGATTGGCATTCATTTGATAAATATATGCTTATTTACAAGCAGAATATCCAGGATGCTTTAAGTATTTTTGCGCTGCAGAAATGAATTCGATCAAAAATCAAACCACCAGGTGATTCCGTTTCAATGACCAATAACCATGATTGACATCCTAATGGCCACTTATAATGGAGAAAAATTTCTGGAGGAGCAAATCCGATCACTTTTAGATCAAACATACCAGGAGTGGAATTTAATTATTCGGGATGATGAATCGAACGACAAAATATTAAACGTTATTGAAAAATACAACATATTATACCCGGATAAGATTAGAAGACTAATTGATCATAAGGGGCAGCTTGGTCCCACTTTATCTTTTGCAGCATTACTTGATTACTCTAAGGCCGACTATGTTATGTTTTGCGACCAGGATGATGTTTGGCTGCCGGATAAAATATCCATTACCCTGAATAAAATGAAAGAGCTTGAGAAAAAAAATCCAGATTTACCCCTGCTGGTATTCACAGATTTGAGTACTACGGACGATTCTTTGCATATTACCAGCCCTTCATTTATGAAAAGTCAGAAATTTTTTCCAGAAATTATTCATAACCCCACAAAATTGCTTGCGTTAAATATCGTCACGGGCTGTACGGTTATGATCAATAAATTATCCAGGGATTTTATTTTACCCATCCCTTCATCGAATATCGGGCACGATCAATGGATGGCCGTAAATCTGGCTCACTATGGAAAACTTGAATTCATTCCCCACCCCACAGTCCTGTATCGCCAACACGGAAATAATTCTGTAGGAAGCAACAGAATTGGTAGTATGTATTTTTTGAAAAAGATGATTAGGCCCGGCAGGCAACTAAAAATCTACCGCGACCTGATCATTCATTTAAAGTTTAAGGTGAATATTTTTTCATTTGTCTACTACAAATTAAGTTTTACCCTGAAAAGACTGGGAATTCGTTTGCAGAACTCTAAGTAAATACAATCCCCGGGATAATTTAAATTATATTGAGGTGTCATGTATGAGTTGGAGCTACCCAAAAAGGCGTTCATTTCCAAGTTGATATAAATCAATGTTTATTTATTTGAAGATTCATGATTAATTGCTTTTAATAATTTTGCACCCTGAAATCAAACAGCATTCCCGGAACAGCACATGAAAAAAAGAAATTTTTTAAATTCTATTACCCGTGATATCAACCTGCCTTTGTTGGTCTTTTTGATCCTGTTCCTGAATGTCAAGTTCATTTTTAAATTATTGGCCCTTGTCTTGATGATCCTGTACTCCAGAAATTTAAAATTGGGTATATCATGGAAAAAATCAAGACTCCCCCAGTTTTACCTGGCCATCATACTGATTGAATTGGTGAAATATATTCTCTTTACCCGGAACTATACCCTTGATTATTCTTTGGTCTTCTGCCTGGGTATATTACAATGGTCGATCAGCCTCTTAGCCTTACACCATATTAAGTTATTCATAGAAAAGGACGATTCAGGGAAAGTTCATAATACCATAAAGGCCTTCTTTGCACTTAACTTCCTAGTTTCCATTTTCTTTTTATTAGTACTCATGATTCACCCGGCCTGGCTGAGTTTTTGGGGACAGGGGACTAATCTAACTTTTAATCATCCGTCTGCAGGAGATGCCATATTGGGTATAAGTTTTGACGCTTCAACGGTAAATGCGGCAATCAACTGTCTCGGGTTGATTTATTTTCTGTACAAAAGAGAAGTTTTATTCAGCTTTTTATGCGCAATTATAATAGTATGCTGCACCAGCAATATCATCTTCCTACTGACACTTGGCATGCTGATCATTATGATCCTGACCGTGAGAAGCAAGCAATTACGGATTCGAACTGCAGTGATGACCTTTACCATGCTTGTCCTTTATATTCCATATTCCCCAAAGAACAGAACCTATATGAGGGATTATCTTGTTCAGTTGTATGTGGTAAACAAGGAAAAACAGCCTCTTGACACCGAAAACTTTCATCTCAGAAGCGAAGATTCAATTTTAACTTTTGCAAACCCCGATAAATCGTCTGAAGACAGTGTGTATAGCTTCAGCGACAAAAAACTCAAAAAAGCATTCGGTAGCTTTCTATCCGTTAAGAATATCCGTCAGGACCCTGTTACAGGATATATTGTGATTCCGGATGCATTATACCAATCCAAACCAGGCAAATTCGCTTCATTCATTCAAACCTTTTTTTATTTAAAACACAGTTTTAAACATCTGTTATTGGGTTCGGGCATTGGAAATTTCTCATCGAAATTAGCTTTTAGGGCATCCGGCATCAAAATCCTGGGTACCTACCCGCAGAAATATGTATATATCTCACCAGATTTTAGACATAATCACCTGTTTACTTTCCGCTATTATTATGAAGCCTCTGCATCCGAGCATTCTGTAATAAACTACCCTTTTTCTTTTTATAATCAGATTTTAGGCGAATATGGATTGATCGGGGCCCTCGTATTTGCCATATTCTACCTGGGATATTTTATTACCAGGTATCGCAGACTTTCCTATGGCAGATACCTGCTCCTCGTTTTACTTGGATTCCTGCTTTTTGATTATTGGTTTGAATCGTTCACTCTGGTAATCCTGTTTGAATTATTTATTCTTTTGAATATTAAGGAAGGACGAGAACCCGATTCTTCTACTTCTGCGAAGCTCAAGGAGGAGTTGGAAAAAACAGCATATTAAACAATCGACTCAATACTGGACTGCCACTGTTTTAGTATTTCATCTTTGTCAAACTCTATGACCCGGTTGTAACCGTTATGAATAAACCTGTTTCTTAATTCATCATCATTTGCCAACAGATCTACGGCATTTACCCATGCTGATAGAATTTCTTCCGTTATCGGTTTTTTATAATCTCCATCTGGAATGACGGGACAAAGAATTCCATAGTCGGTGACTTCCATATCGTTTATTCTTTTTTGTAAATCAGATTCCGGGGCCATTATTTCCCTTGGTCCGGAATGACAATCTGCCGAAATAACAGGTAGTCCGCATTGCATGGACTCCAGTATTGTATTCGGAAATCCTTCAAAAAGGGAAGGGAATACTAACACCTTACTCCTGGTCATAAACTTGAAAGGATTCGACATAAATCCTAAAAAGAATACATCGAAATTTACAGATTTTTCCTGGCCCCGCGAGCCATCATACACCTTTAATCCAAGTTCCCCGGCTAATGAAATGAGTTCATCCATGAAATTGCCCTCTGTTTCAGCTTCTCCGATCAATACCAGTTTATAATCAGGATGAAGTGTTTTAATTTTTACAAGTACCCTAAACAAAAGCCATTGTCCTTTCGCAGGCGTGACCCGACCGACATTCAGCAAAACAGGGCACTGAAATAACTCGCGCTGAAAGTCGCTTTCTAATGGTTCGGATGCCAGACGGGTAATTTCTTCCTGATTGATATAATTATAAATGACTTTTAACTTCCCTGCCCCGACTCCATAGTGAGCCGTAAGGTCCAATGCTGCCAGTTTCGATGTTACAATAATCTGATATGCTTTGTTGTATAATAGTTGAATGAAATAGCCAAGTATTTTCATCTTGGGATAAAGGGCCATCTCTTTCGACAATAATGATCGTACACTCAGGATGGTTTTCCTTTTGCCCCTTGTGAGTATATTGATGATATTGGGCTGTTCTCCAAAACTTATGGCTACATCAATATTATGTTTCCTCTTCAATTGCTTCAGTTTGAAGATTAACACAACCATTCGGACAGATCTTTTTAAACGGCCATTTCCAGTTGGATCATTGGAAAATGGAAGTTTTATTTTTATCAATTCTCCCTTATGGGAATATGATTTTGGTTGCTCCCCATAAATTGCGATCTTGATTTGGTATTGATCACCGAAGGCCACGCTCAAATTCGAAACTACCCTTTCGGCGCCGCCTCCATATAAACGATACACAAAGAACAAGATATTTTGCATGCCAGGATTCTATTGGGGGGAACGTTTATTTTTCTTTATTCAGGAGCTTCTTGTAAAGTAAAATATATTTACCGGCAATCTTCCTGATATCAAATTTTTCAACAATAGTTTCACGGGCTTTTTTACCCATTTCATCTGCTTCATTAGTATTTGCGAGCAAGTAGATGATCCCTGCTGCAAGACTTTTTACGTCCGCGGGCGGAACTAATATCCCATTCACCTTATCCAGAATCAGGTCCCGGCTGCCGGAAATATCAGTAGCCACACAGGGTATGGCGTACAACATGGCTTCCATTAAGGCGTTGGACATTCCCTCCCTCCTGGATGGCAATACAAATACTGAAGCTTTCCGGTGATACACTATTAAATCGCTTTTTTTTCCAAGGAATTGGACAGTATCCCCGATTCCCAGTTCATTTACAAATTGCTGATACGCATGGGTAACGCCGTCTCCGATAATCAGAAGATTGGCAGCCGGAAAAGACTCATGAACGATAGTCCAGGCACGTAACAATATGTCTACGCCTTTGGCCGGTTGCTGCGTAAGATTGCCGACAAATAATACAGACGGGGAAGTTTGGTTTCTAATGGGGATTTCAAAAGGTCCGTCTGTTACAATTCCATTGGGGATTTTTGTAATCTTCTCCGGCGGAATGCCCGATTTTAGAAGATTCTGAAATATGATTTCCGTCATCGCGACAAAATGTGCACGCCTGGCCACTGTTCGCTGGTGTCGTATTCCCGAAGGAAA
>DATCAO010000325.1:0-2001 GCA_036512575.1 Puia sp. | reverse complement strand
GAAATACAATGTATACCCGCTGGACAATCGTACATTCGCAAGAGCCGTTGAACCCAGACCCAGCACTACAGCCGGAAAATCGGTTTTTACATATATGGGAGTTAATCCTGGTATCGCCACTTCAAACGCACCAAATACTTTAGGCCGGTCTTACACTGTAACAGCCGACGTAACCGTTCCGGACGGTGGCGGCAAAGGAGTCATTTGTACCCTCGGCGGACGCTGGGGCGGATGGGGTATGTATATTGTAAACGGTATACCTGTATTTGATTATAATATGCTGATCCTTGCCCAGTATCGTTGGGCAGGTAAGACGCCACTGAGTGCCGGAAAACATACCATCGAATATGACTATGTGTATGATGGCCCTGGCATCGCTAAAGGTGGAACCGGTACGTTGAAAGTAGATGGTCAGGTAGTGGATTCTCATCCACAACCCAATTCCATTTCTTTCCTGGAGGTTTCTGATGAGACATTTGACGTAGGTACCGATCTCCGTACGGAAATAAATGCCAAGGATTATACGCTGCCATTTGATTTCACCGGAACAATCAATAAACTGACCATTAATTTAAAACCAACACAGTTTACTGCAGAGGAAAAACAGAAAATTCAGGATGCTTCAGTCAGGGCTGATTGATGTCGTTTAAGAAATAGAGCCGTCTAACGACTTTAAAAGGATCACATCTGTGATCCTTTTTTTCTAAACCCCTGGCGATTAACAACACTAATCCCTGTTCGTCACAGATAAACAAAATTGCTTAAATTTAAGTACCGATTTCACTTAAGCAGATCTTTTCCCGGCAAATTCGGGGTTCATCATTTCCAATCAGCATATAATACATACTCATTTATCGTATGAATACCATGGGCAATCTCAACAAATTTGTTTCAGATTTTGTCTCTGTGACCGAATCCGAATATGCGTATTTCGAAAGTTTATTTGAAAAAAGATATTTTAAAAAAAAGGAAAAACTTTTACAGGCGGGAGAAGTAGAAAAATATGCGAA
The DNA here is from genome assembly GCA_036512575.1 of Puia sp. Lineage (GTDB taxonomy): Bacteria > Bacteroidota > Bacteroidia > Chitinophagales > Chitinophagaceae > Puia. The sequence goes on along the minus strand of DATCAO010000325.1, from coordinate 991 downwards.
TTTTATTGAGTCCGGATTGGCACGCCAGTTTTTTGTGGGTAAAAAAGATGAAAAAGTATTGATATTATCAGCTGAACATGAGTTCATATGTTGTTTTGAGTCCTTTTTGTCCGGGAAACCTTCCAGTTTTTGCACCGAAGCTATTGAAGACCTGGTCGTTTTATCCATCACACTGGAAAATCTGGAGAAACTTTTTGCATTCAGCCCGAAATTTGAACGGCTGGGAAGGCTGTTTGCCACACAGGAATATTTGAAAAAGGCAGACCTGGATTTTTACAGGGTCCAGTTAACCACCAGGCAGCGTTTTATAGATTTTATCCGGAATAACCAGATGCTCGTGCAGCGCGTTCCTCAAAAATACCTCGCTTCCTACCTGGAGATAAAACCAGAAACATTCAGCAGAATGAAACACTTCACGAAAGGCAATCTCTAGTCATCGGTTGATTTCCACCAATAACACCCAGGCATCGATTACCGATTTTATAAAAGAAATAATAATTCCCGGAACAAGCCAGTATATGCCCTTTGCCTTAAAGAAGTCGCTGCGAAGAAGTCATGCCATTCTACAACGTCCATAACAGGGGGAGATTGAATAAAACAATCGGATGCTGATATATTTTGTAATTTAACCAACTCAGATCAAAGTTTTCTCTCAAATCAGCATAAAATTCCCCTTAAATAATACCATATGTCAACCTGTAAAAAGATTGCCTTTTTCAGTTTCATGATCTGTTTCAGCATTTGCGCATTTTCACAGAAATATCAAAATTTTAAAGTCGCTGTATATACCCGGGCTTTTGAAGTGAAAAAGATGGGAGATACTACCGGTTACCTGAAACCGATCTGGAACGAGATGACCAGGCAGTTGAAGATCGACAAGATTTACCTGGAAACCCATCGAGACCTCGTGGTGGTGGATCAGAAGACCCTGGATATAGTCAAAAAGTTTTTCAAAGACCGGGGGGTTGAAACTGCCGGCGGCATCACATTT
>DATCAO010000324.1:0-3242 GCA_036512575.1 Puia sp. | reverse complement strand
CCGGAGGTTCAGGAAGTTTGGGACGTCACAAAGCATGCAAATGGAAGGAACCCGTATTTTCAGCAGTGAGAGGTCATTTCAATGGTGAGTTCTTCTATCGCCGCCGCTCGCCCTGTGCCCCGGCCGCAGACTGAACCTCAGGCGATTCTGAGCCCCTACTGAATACATGCATGCCAAAAAACTTCAAAACTTAAAGGCCATTAAACCGAAATCATAAAAAGAAAGGTGGTAAAAAATGACTGAATTTCTATCTGGCGCATTTGGTCCGGTTGTGCTGGTTTTCATAGTCAGTACCATGCTGGCATCCGGATTAGAACTCACTGTTCGCGAGATTTTCGGTCCTCTCCGCAATATACGTATAACGGTTTCTGTACTGGTAGCAAGTTATATCATCGTCCCGCTCATTGCTATTGTCATTTCGAAGGTAACCGGCATTGATCAGGCCCTGAGATATGGACTGGTCATTATAGCCATGGCAGCAGGGGCAGAAGCCGGTCCCAAAGGAACAGCCATTTCAAATGGTAATGTTGGCCTGTCTGTAGGCATTCTGATTTTATCAATTGGCATCTCGATCTTTTATGTCCCGCTTATGATCGGCCTGCTACTGCCGGACGTTCATATTGATAAAGGGCATCTGCTGACAAAGCTCCTCGTGACAATTGCATTGCCTATTGTTCTCGGACTGTTCATAAAAGCCCGCTTTGAAAAATTTGCCGATAACATTGTACATTATGTACAAAAGGTTTCAACTGTTTTCCTGATTTTAACGGCAGCATTGATCATCATTCTGAATTTTAACCAGATTCTTGGATTGTTTGGAACCCGTGCAATACTGGCAGCCTTTCTCTTTATCGTTGCGGGCTTTGGAACCGGGTATTTGTTTGGATGGCCGGATCGCGGATCGAGGCTCGCCATGGGGTTTATGCATGGCGGGCGAAATTCCAGCATCTCACTGGTAATCGCAAGCCAGGTATTCCACGATAAGCCGCAGGTTCTTTTGATGATTACCGTTTTAATTACCATGATGGTATTGGTACTTATCCCCTTAGCATATATTTTAAAAATCAAGCCAGACGTTAAAAACAAATTATCTGTTTGAATCCCTAAAACGGTTAAAGGGGAGACTGCCATCGCTGGCGAAAAAGAAATAGTCCTGTTAACGGTTACGAGTAACCGAAAAGTACACAGGTATAAAAAACTGAAAATTATGAGCAATCAAAAAAAGCGGATCGCCCTGGCATTTGGAAGTGGATTTGTTCCGGGACTCAATGCAGTCATTGAAGGGGTTGTGCTTGCTGCCAGCAAGCTTGAATGGGAAATCCTGGGCATCTACGATGGTTTTGAAGGACTGCTGTTCCCGGACCATTATCCGGAGGGAGGCACCAGAATACTGACTGCAGAAATCGTCCGTGACCTGTCCGGCAGTTCCGGATGCATCTTGGGAACGTCTGCGCGAACCGATCCTTTCCGTTGCCGGTCTGTCGGAAATAATAATGAAGTGGAAGAAACGGACCGTTCGGAGGAACTGCTCGACATACTGAAAAAATTAAATGTAGATGCTGTTATCACGGTGGTTGGCAACCAGTCGATGGGTGTAGTTTGGAAACTGTGCAAAAAAGGATTGCGTGTGGTTTGTATTCCGAAATCAGCGGAGAATGATATTGCATCTACACAGTTAGCATTTGGTTTCAATAGCGCCCTTAGTTTTACAACTTCACTGCTGGATACTACATCCCAGGCAGCAAAGGCTGCATCCAAAATCGGGGTTGTGGAAGTGCTCGGTCAGCACGCCGGTTGGCTGGCATTGCAAGCCGGTATGGCGGTCTGTGCAGATGCGATCCTGATTCCTGAAATACCCTATGATATTAAAAAAGTAGCTAAGATCATAAAGAATAACAGACCTCATCATCGCAACTATGGATTGGTGGTGGTAGCTGAAGGAGCGAAATCAATTCCTGAAAAGGAACAGCACAAGCCTGCTATTCATATGGATTCCTTAAAGGCATCCCTTTCCCCATTGTCCACAGGCGCTGAGAGTTCACATGCGATTGATTCTTCCGGCAGTATTTCAGAACTGGTTGCAAAGGATTTGCAGAAATTGACGGATATGGAAACCTACCCACTTGTATTGAGTAAGCTATCCCAGGGCGGAACACCCACCGTCGTGGATCGTCAGCTCGGTCTTGGTTATGGAGCTTCTGCCATCCGTGCCCTGGAGGCAGGACAAAACGGTGTACTGGTTGTGTTTCAGCCTCCCGACTTAAAATGTATTCCGCTGGCAGAAGCCATTAATCAATTCAGAACCGTTCCGACTAACAGCGAATTCATAAACATTACCCGTTCCCTCAACATTTCACTTGGCGACTAAAAGATACTTTTATGGTAACAGAAATAATTAAAGGACATGTGCTGAATATCCAGCATTTCTGTACGAATGACGGTCCCGGTATCCGCACAAATGTTTTTCTGAAAGGGTGTTCACTTCGATGCAAATGGTGCAGTAACCCGGAAAGTATCCATAAGAAGCCAGAACTGGGTTATAAAACAGAAAAGTGTATAGGAATAGATGAATGCGGGCTATGCTTACCCATATGTCCGGAGTCAGCTATTTTCAAAGTGGAATCAGATAACAAGGTAAAAATTAACTGGGACCTCTGCACCAATTGCGGGAAATGTGTATCCGTTTGCCCTTCCAATGCACTTTTTGAATTTGGCCAATGGATGACCGTGGATGAGGTTCTGAATGAAGTAGAGCAGGACGGTAGTTTTTACCGGGAATCCGGGGGAGGGATTACGATCAGCGGAGGAGAATGTATGCTCCAGCCGGAATTCGTGTCAGCCCTGCTTTCCGAAGCCCATCAAAGAGGTATCAATACCGCCATTGAAACGGCTTTCAATGTGCCCTGGTCCTATGCAGAAAAAGTTTTACCGCATGTTGACACCGTGCTTCATGATCATAAAATAGCTGATCCGGAACGACATAAATTATGGTGTGGCGCAGATAACTCATTGATTCGTGCCAACCAGGAAAAAGCATATCAGACATATCCGGATAAAAAATTCATTGCCCGCACACCGGTGATCCCGGGAGTCAATGATGATGAAGAAAATATCCGGGCTGTGCTTGCTTTTATTCGTCCTTATAAAAATGTTATTGATTACGAATTGCTTCCTTATTTCCGTTACGGGGAAAGTAAATATGGATTCCTGGGCCGTGTTTATGAGCTGGCAGACTTTGAACC
>DATCAO010000323.1:0-3919 GCA_036512575.1 Puia sp. | reverse complement strand
TTTTTCACTTCCAAACTCAGCGCGCGATTTGTAGCAGCGATTACGCGAACATCTACTTTGATGGTTTGCTGTCCGCCTACTCTTTCAAACTCTCCGTTTTGTAGAACACGCAGAAGTTTGGGCTGAAGGTCTAAGGGCAGCTCACCAATTTCATCCAGGAAGATAGTTCCACCATCCGCGATTTCAAACCTTCCCTTTCTTCCTGTAATGGCGCCCGTAAAAGCACCTTTTTCATGGCCGAACAATTCGTCTTCGATCAGTTCTGATGGAAGTGCACCACAATTCACTTTCACAAAAGGTTTCTGGTTTCGCAAACTGGAGCGTTGGATGAGATCTGCGAATAGTTCCTTACCCACGCCGGTTTCTCCTTCCAGTAAAACAGTAGCCTGGGTAACAGCAACCTTTTTTGCTTTCTGAATAGCATAAACGATGGCATCGCTCTTGCCGACTATTTCCTGCTGCATCCATTCCGGAAGGGGCTCTCCTTTCAGCATCAGGTTTTCCTTTTCCAGTTCGGCTTTCATGTTCTGAATTTGCTGAAATGCGTTTTCCTGATCTGTCGTATCAACACCAAAGTTCATCAGGCCATCGATCGCACCGGAACCATCAAAAGTCAGCTCCGTGGTCCAGGTAATCGTTTTTTCATCACCATCTTTAGTGACAACAATATTCTTATACTGTGGCAGACTTTCTTTTTGCCCGATTGCTTTCTGAAAAATTTCCCTGATGTTCCCGTTTGCCGGCAAAGGCAAAAAATAGTCATACCAACTCCGTCCGATTAGTTCGTCAGGGCTTTTATAATGCAACAGGCTGACTCCAAAAGGATTGATATAGTATACTTTTCCATTCATGTCAGTATGGACTACAATCAGTTGCATATGTTGTATAACCGATTCCCACTGCCTGTTTTTTGATCTGAGCGCTTTTTCCAGCCTCAATTTCTGAATGGAATTAGCCCTTAACCGAATGCCCATGAGGGTAATAAACAGCAATGGAAACAAATTTATCGGATAGAAAAGATCGATATGATATATTTTTCTAAAATAATCGATGTTAATCTGATAAATCGCTGAAACAACATACAATACCAGGAATATAATCATCGCAGTCTGAAACCATTTGGCTTTTACTTTTTCTCCATGTTTGAACTGATATTTCACGGCTAAGAAACCATGAACTATAATTACTGCGATTGCGACAATAATAATTTTTATCCATAATGGAGGGATGGAACCATTTGCAAAAGCCATGAAGAAATATCCGGCCGAATACAAAATAGCTACCAAGATCGGAAGAGTTTTACTCTTGTAACCCGTGTATAGGTTTACAAACCAGGGGAAAAGGCAGAAAAACAATACATGAAAAATCCGTTTCACTATGATCAGAGCCGGATATGGCGGATGATCATGAATGATAAAACCTACCGGAGGAAAAATAAAAAAAACGAATATCGAGATACATAAGAATCCGAAAACGACGTCCACTTTTTCACCTTCCCTATGAAGACCTGTAAACAGGCTAACAAGTCCTGCGAATAACGCTACCCCGGCTGAAATAATAGCTATTAATAGGTGAAGGGGTATCATGAATAAGGTTGAATGAACCCCAAAAATTAAGTCTTTTTACTAAACACGCAATCAGTCTTTGCCCGTGCTACAAATAGAATTTGCTATAACAACTTTAATTTGTTTTAATAACTTTAGAATCAGAAGCGGTAAAAACAGTTAAAAACTGAACATAATCAACACGTTTTCAAGAATATAGGCACATATTTGACACATGTCACTTACAGGGTATTGAATCACAGGATGGAAGGAATCCGTTCTAGGGTACATTAAAGATATTATAATACTGATGATTACAATCTGTAAAATTCGTCATAACTAAGCGCTCTATTATATTACTTACTATGACTAATTAATGGATCTTAGTTCCCAAAGCGTTCCACTTCATTGAATACCCGGATCATATTATTTCTAAGAATTGTTTCCTTTTCGATTGGGCTACCAAATTCATAAAATCTTGGCAGGTTCTGGTAGTATTTCTTTTCATCTTCGATTTGGTCAATATCCAGTCTAAACTTATTCTCCATGACCGTTACGCCTAAAAAAAATAGTTTTATTGATTTTATCTAAGGGTGTTTAGATAATGGGAATATATTGCAGTGGAGTTTAACAGGTGGAAAAATAATTTTTAATGAAGAAGAACGGTATACTGTTAGAAACGAAGGCGGCAAATTTCCTGAACTGAGGTTTGGTCTCCAAAATAAAAAAACGCCCGAAGGCTTTTTTTGTATCGGTATACCCTACAGGCAAATTTTCTCAAGCCCTCGGTAGACTGTATGACAAAAGAGTAATAAATCATGATTAGGTTGAAATGATACGTCAGAAACCCACTTTCATTTAATCGATATTAACATGCTGGTCTTGACTTTGAGATGCCTTTTCCCCGGCAAAGATTAATTGTCCAATTTTTCGGCAAGGAATCGACATGTAAAAAAAATGAGATTCTATATGGACAACTTTACATCTTTATAACTTTATAAATATGGAAAAAGAAAGACTAAAAGAAGCAAGGGAGAATAAAAGTCAATGGAAAAAGTGGGGGCCTTATTTAAGTGAACGTCAGTGGGGGACCGTGCGTGAAGATTACAGCGAGAATGGTGACGCCTGGAATTTCTTTACTCACGATCATGCCCGCTCACGGGCCTATCGTTGGGGTGAGGATGGTATTGCCGGCATATCGGATGATAAGCAGCGTCTTTGCTTTGCCCTGGCATTGTGGAATGGCAGAGATCCCATTCTCAAAGAGCGCTATTTCGGATTGACCAATAGCCAGGGTAATCACGGTGAGGATGTGAAAGAGTACTATTTCTATCTCGACAATACGCCGACGCATTCTTACATGAAATGTTTATATAAATATCCGCAGGCTGCCTATCCGTATAATGACCTGGTACACAAGAACAGTCAACGGACACGTTATGAGATGGAGTACGAGCTACTCGATACCGGAGTCTTCAATGAGGACCGGTATTTCGATGTATTCATTGAGTACGCCAAAGATGGCCCTGAAGATATTCTCATTAAGATCTCTGCTACAAATCGTGGACCCGATGCGGCTGAACTCCATCTCCTTCCCACACTATGGTTCCGCAATGATTGGTCGGCCTGGATCGCCGAATCTAACAGAGCAGCAAAGAAACCAATGCTCCAACAAATCAGTACTTGGACGAACGTGAGTGCCGTCGCAGCCTCACATACAACACTTGGGGACTTTGTCTTTTCTTGTGATGGAACTGTGCCATTGCTTTTCACCGAAAACGAAACAAATCACGAGCGGCTTTTTCCTGGACATAAGAACGAGGACCCGTATGTCAAAGACGGCATTAATGACTTCATTGTACAGGGTAATAGAAACGCAGTGAACCCTGAAAAGCAGGGTACCAAAGTTGCCGCGCATTATCAACTACCAATTGACGCCGGTCAAACTGCTGTTATCCGCCTGAGACTCAAAAACAGTACTCAAAATTCAAATGGCGAACCCTTTGGAATTCTTTTTGACGAAGTCATTACCGCAAGGGTTCGTGAAGCCGATGACTTTTATAAATCGGTCACCCCATCGTCAGTAAATGAAGATGAAGCAAACGTAATGCGTCAGGCCATTGCAGGCATGCTCTGGAGCAAGCAATACTTTTTCTTTGATGGGTATAATTGGCTCGAAGAACACAATTCCAACCCCTTGCATTCGGGATATCATAATTCCCGGAACTCGGAATGGTTCCACATGTTGAACGAGGATATCATATCTATGCCCGACAAGTGGGAATACCCCTGGTATGCTGCCTGGGATCTGGCATTCCACGCCTTACCGCTTTCAATCGTGGACCCTGATTTTGCAAAAGAACAAATGAAACTCA
>DATCAO010000322.1:0-4020 GCA_036512575.1 Puia sp. | reverse complement strand
GCCTTTCAGCAGGGTTCTTATTATAGCATATTTGTGTACGATTCCCTTTCTGTGAATACCAGCTTTATCGGCATGATTATTCTTCAAAACAGCCCATCCACCAGGTCGGATACGAGTTCCAATTTCCGCTTTATGAATTTTTCCCCGGGATCAGCCATCGGGATCATGCTGGTCTACATTCACGATACGACATTCCAGATAACCCCGGATTCAGCCATCAATATTGCCGTTCGGGATACGCTCAGAATTGGTCCCAGCTCTTTCGTAGGAAATAATCCCAGCCCGGCAGCATATCCGTTTAGCTACTATGCGCATGCAGGAATGAACCAGGTATTCGCTTATGTAGATAGTCTAAATCCCAGACCTGACAGTTCCAATATCAGGAGACTGGGTAACCTGTTTTTTGATTCACCGAAAAGTTATAATCTCTACCTGCAGAATTATTTTTTTCCTACGACGATGCAGGATAGTCTGCAGATCGTGTCGATTCCTGTGAACTGAGAATGGTTTTTGTTCCTTCAGTCTTTTTCGTTGTAAAAAAATCGATAACTTTGCGGCCGCAATAATACCATATGCAACTATCATCAATTTTGTCCCGATTCAGCGAACCGGAAACTTTAAAAATGGCCAAACTCAGCCGCGAACTGCGCGGGCAGGGTGTGGACGTTGTTGACCTCAGTGTGGGAGAACCCGATTTTGATACACCGGATCATATTAAAGAATCAGCAAAAAAAGCCATCGACGATAACTGGAGCCACTATACACCGGTTCCCGGATATCTTGACCTGCGCCAGGCCGTGTGTGAGAAATTAAAAAGAGATAATAACCTCGATTATAAACCGGAGCAGATCGTTACTTCCACCGGGGCAAAACAAAGCCTCGCCAACGCCATCCTCGCGCTGGTGGATGATGGGGAAGAAGTGATCATACCGACACCTTACTGGGTTACGTATTCAGAGCTCGTAAAAATAGCGCGCGGAAAAGTTGTTGAAGTGCATACTTCTTTGGAATCAGGCTTCAAGATCACACCGGCCCAGCTGGAGGCAGCCATCACCCCCAAAACCAAAGTATTTCTTTTCTCTTCTCCCTGCAATCCGTCGGGTGCGGTTTACGGGAAAAAGGAGCTGGAAGCCCTGGCGGTTGTTTTTAGAAAACATCCGCAGATCGCAATCATATCCGATGAAATTTACGAGTATATCAATTATGTCGGCAAACATGAGAGCATTGCACAATTTTCGGATTTGAAAGACCGGATTGTGATTGTAAACGGGCTCAGTAAAGGATTTGCCATGACGGGATGGAGACTGGGATATATTGCGGCTCCGGTTGAAATTGCCAAAGCCTGTGAAAAACTGCAGGGGCAATTCACGAGTGCTACCAATTCCATCACCCAGAAAGCGGCTGTCACTGCGCTGACTACGGATCTGAAACCGAGTTATGCCATGGTAGAAGAATTCACACGCCGGAGAAAGAAAACCATGGAACTCGTCAGTAAGGTTCCGGGCATCAAATGTTTTAACCCGGAAGGCGCCTTTTATATATTTCCTGATATCTCATCTTACTTTGGAAAATCAGACGGGGAAACAACCATCCGGAATTCAAACGATCTCTGTATGTATTTGCTAAATACGGCGCATGTATCGTCTGTCATGGGGGATGCATTCGGCGAACCCCATTGCATCCGGTTCTCTTTTGCCAACAGTATGCCGAATATTGAGAAAGCCTGGCAAAGGATTGGTGATGCGCTTGCGAAACTAAAGTGAGCAGCGGTTATTCACATTCCCACATTGTGAATCTTAGAGAGCAACGATTTGTGAATATCCAGCACCTGCGGTAAAATCGCCTGTTTGCCATCATTGATGATCACGAAATCGCAGCGGCCGATTTTTTCTGCTTCCTCCATTTGTTGCCGCATTCTCTGCAAAACGTTTTCAGGAGTGCTCTGGTCTCTCTGTACAGCTCTTTCAAGGCGCAATGGTTCCGGTGCAGTTACACCGATGATGTAATCAAAATATATTTCCAGCCTGCCTTCAAATATCAAAGCAGCTTCCTTAATCGCATAAGCAGATTTTTGGGCCTTCATCCAGGTATCGGCATCCCGCATCGTTACGGGATGAACGAATGAATTCAGCAGGGCCAGTTTTTCAGCGTTGTTGAATACCTGGGCAGCAAGCCAGGCACGGTTCAGCTTTCCGGATTCATATGCATCCGGTCCGAATCCTGTTATGATTTGTTTTTTCAGATCAGGATCCGTGTTCATCAGGTCGCGGGCTGCCCGGTCAGCATAATAGACCGGGATGCCCAGTACTTCAAAAATCCGGGCTACTGTTGTTTTGCCGGATCCGATGCCGCCGGTTAATCCGATTTTTAGCATATGAAAGGATCTGATAAAAACAACGCTTTCTGTTTCAGAAAGCGTTGTTGAAGCCGTTGATTATTTTTTATCGGAAACTGCAACGGCTTTATTAATATTCTGGGTCCATTCAATGGAAATGGCGCTTTTTTCAATTTTCATATAACTGCCCGGACTGGTTTCAAGCATCAGCGTGCCGTCCTCATTTATTTTATTCACGGTTCCATGAATGCCCGCGATGGTAACAATTTTGTCTCCTTTTTGCATGTTTGCCTGAAAAGTCTTGGCCTGCTTCGCTTTTTTTGCCTGTGGCCTGATCAGGAAAAGCCAGAATACGAGGATCATGCCTCCCAATAAAAGTAACTGTAAACTGCCGCCACCCGGCGCTGACTGAAGTAAAATAACTGAATGACTCATTGTATTGTTTTTAATTGATCGCCTGATTTACCATTTTTTTTTCTGAACTAAAACACTGAATCGTAACTCATTAGTCTGCGAGCCCCTCGTATTGGCCATAACAAAAATCGTCTTATTATTAATCCCGGTTCTGCCCTCGCTGTTAAAAGATGCTTTGATTACCCCTTCTTTTCCCGGCTGGATGGGTTCTTCGGGCTGTTCAGCAACCGTACATCCGCAACTGGGCTGAACGCGCGCAATGATCAGGGGTTTGTTGCCGGAGTTCAGGAACCGGAAAGCGACTTCAAGTTTCTTTCCCTCAGGAATATTGCCATAATTCCGGTTCGTCGAATCCAGCCAGGTGATGTTTGTGTACAAACTGGTGTCTTTCGGAATTTGCATCGAGGCAGAAGAAGCTTTACTCTTTGCATCGGTTTGCCCGCAGGCATTTCCTAAAACGCAGATCACTATTAGCCAAATTCCCAATCGCATCCGTCAGTATTTTTTTGCAAACCTAAATAAAAAAGCGCTCATCCCTCAGGAGGCTTTGAAATTCACCTTCTGCATCCTGTTTTCTGCAACCAGGTCTTTATGAATATTATCCAGTATGCCGTTTACAAACTGTCCGCTGAGGGGTGTGCTGTATTCCTTGGCCAGATCAATATATTCATTAATGGTTACTTTTGGCGGAATGGTCTCGAAATACAGGAATTCGCAAACCCCCATTTGCATGAAGATCATATCCAGTGTGGCAATCCGGTCCGCATCCCAGTTTTTCAGTTTCGGACGAATCAGTTCCATGGTTACTTCTTTTTTCTCCAGAACTGAATTCAGCAGATCCATGGCGAAGGATTTTTTTTCCGGACTGATGATTTCTTCGAAATTAAATGCTGTCGTCTTATTTAAATACCCGGTAACCAGTTTCTGCATCATTTCCGCGTCATCGTTCCAACTGGGAAATATTTCTTCCAGATGGGATTCGAAAGATTCATTAGCCAGCATGAAATCGTTAAAAATATATTCCAGAATTTCTTTCTCCGGTTTTTTTTCCCGGCTGTTTTCGGAAATATAATTGTTGTACATCTCAGAATCCCTCAGTTCAAGATATAATTTGCGAACCATGTCGGCATGATCAATCAGTTCGGGTTTATCTTTTTTAATAATATTTCTGTAAGATTCCTGTTCGAGCATTTTCCAAAGCAGCTGGTTACCCGCCAGTTTGGTATTTACATTTTTATCTCCCTCGCTGGGCAGGTGTTTGGATGAACGGC
>DATCAO010000321.1:0-5331 GCA_036512575.1 Puia sp. | reverse complement strand
CCATAATGCCTATCAATGGGATTTTGTTATGGGGGACGGCGATTTTTTTAAAGCAGGTATAAATGGACAGGGACTTTACATATCCCCAAAAAAAGATTTGGTTATAGCCTGTTTTTCTCATGGAGATTATGTGCCAGGAGTAAGCGTGGCTTATCTTTCCAGAGCCATTGCCAAATCGTTTGATAAAAAGTCTTATTAACCCTGACTAAAAAGACGATTGGAGGTTTACTGTTATTATTTCATAATCTTGTTTTAGAGGACTGAAGAGATGCCGGAAGTCGCTTAACCTATCAGCATTTGGCTTATTTTTGGAAACACGGACAACCAACTCCGCATTCAATATGAAAATATTACCATTTCTCTTTGCCCTATTGTTTTTTTTGGCGGGATGCCAAAACAAACCGGAAACAGTAACCCCGGCAGACATACCCGGAATCGATTCTTCAATTAAACCTGAAAACAACTTTTTTATGTATGTGAACCGTTTCTGGTATGATACGGCCCAAATACCTCCTTCGCAATCTGGTGTGGGTGCATACATGTTTATGAATTATCCCCAGCGCCTGCGATTGCAGGGTATTCTCGACAGCGTTTCAAAAGCCAATAATACCGCGGGAAGCATTGAACAAAAGCTGGGTGATTTTTATGCTTCAGGAATGGATACCACCACGATTAACCAACTCGGCTTTGATCCCATTAAGCCCGTGCTTGGCAGAATCGACAGCATCAGTAATTTGAGTTCTTTAATGAAATTTGTTGCAACAGAAACCAGGTTAAACAATTCTTCTTTTTTGGCTTTTGGAGTGGGGCCGGACAATAAAAATAGCAAACTAAACATAGCTCATATCTATCAGACGGGTATCGGCCTGCCCGAGAGAGATTATTATGTCAAAACGGATGCGCCCAGCGTGGCTATTCAGCAAGCCTACAAATTATACCTCGCCAGGCTATTTCAACTGACCGGCAGCAATGCAGCAACAGCATCTAAAGATGCTGATATTGTTTATAACATTGACAAACAACTGGCAGGCTCTCACAGGACAAATATTGAATTGCGCGACGTAAATGCCAATTATAATAAGTTCTCCGTTTCAAAGCTTGTAAAGAAACACCCAAATATTGGGTGGCAGAATGTATTAAATGATCTGGGTGCAAAAACGGATTCTGTTGATGTGGCTCAGCCTGCCTATTACGACAAGCTGAATAGCGCCCTGAAATCCATTCCCCTCAGCGACTGGAAAATTTACCTGAAGGCTTATACGATTGGTAATTATGCTGATGTGTTAAGTCAGCCTTTTGTGGATGCTTCATTCGAGTTCAATAAAGTCATTTCCGGGCAGGCAGTGCAAAAAACGCGCGGTGAAAAAATGGCAAGTGCGGTAGACCAGCTGTTGGGAGGGGCTCTGGGTCAATTATACGTAAAAAAATATTTTACAGAAGATGCAAAAAAACGTGTGCTGGACCTGGTAAATAATTTACAAAAAGCATTGGCCGAAAGAATGGATAAGCTGGACTGGATGAGCGACAGTACAAAAATAAAAGCCAAAGAAAAATTGTTTGCCATCACCAAGAAGATAGGCTATCCTGATAAGTGGAGAGATTACAGCCATGTGATCATTGTAAAAGATAAATATTTTGAAAATGTAGCCTCCGCTTCATCCAACAATTTCTCCTTTCAACTGGCTAAACTCAACAAACCGGTGGATAGAACGGAGTGGTTTACGACGCCTTCGACGGTGACTGCTTATTTCAACCCCAACGCCAATGAAATTGTTTTTCCCGCGGCCATATTACAACCTCCCTATTTCGACAATAATGCCGATGATGCCTTCAACTACGGCGGTATCGGCATGGTGATCGGTCATGAAATTACCCATTCATTTGACGACCAGGGCGCTCAGTACGACAAGGAAGGCAACGTGAAAAGCTGGTGGACAAAAGATGATTATACAAAGTTCAAAGCAAAAACACAAAAAGTCATTGACCTCTACAATAGTTTTGTGGTGCTGGATACCGTGCACGTTAAAGGCGCAATGACTGTTGGCGAAAATGCAGCAGATGTAGGCGGCGTTTCCATTGCCTATGATGCTTTTAAGCTGACCAAAGAAGGACAGGACAGCACTACAATTGGCGGTTATACACCAAACCAACGGTTCTTTATTTCTGTTGCGCGTATATGGCGCGTAAAAATGAAAAATGAATTCCTGCGTTTATGGATCAATAATAATCCACACTCTCCTCCTATGTGGCGGGTAAATGGTCCGCTGATGAACAATACGCATTTTTATGAGGCGTTCCACGTTAGGCAGGGTGATACCATGTATTTACCTGAAGAGAAAAGGATTCATATCTGGTGAGCAACGTGGATCGTCTTTATTGGGCCAGCACAATAAACCCGGTGCCCCTCTCCTATGGGAATCCGGGATAATCGCTATATTTCACCGGAATAAGACACATGGACGTTCAGGCATTTAAGAAACTTCACCGTGAGGGGCTCATCTCCGGCGAATCTTTGCAAAAAATAGAGGCGGTTGAGGAAGCCCGTCTTTTTTCACTGCATTGGGAACTGAAGACCCTGCTCTACCTGGGCATTACCCTACTCAGTGGAGGATTGGGCGTGCTGGTTTATAAGAATATCGATACGATCGGACACCAGGCCATCCTGGCATTTATTGCCGTAGTATGTATCGGAAGCTTTTATTATTGCCGCCGCAAGGCAGCACCTTTCTCCTTCGGCAAAGTACAGCCCCCCGATCCATTTTTTGACTATATCCTACTCCTCGGCTGCCTGACCATGATCACCTTCATCGCCTATCTCCAGTATGCATATACTGTTTTTGGCGATCGCTATGGTCTGGCGACATGCATTCCCTTGGTGATATTATTCATCAGCGCTTATTCTTTCGATCACCTCGGTGTGCTGAGTCTCGCCATCACCAACCTGGCGGCATGGATGGGTATCGCCGTCACCCCGATGCGTATTCTTAAAGAAAACAGTTTTGATGATACGAGATTGATCTATACAGGCCTCGTTCTAGGGACGATCCTGGTGCTGGCGGCGCTGGCCAGCGAAAAGAGGAACATAAAAAAGCATTTTGCATTCACCTACAACAATTTTGGTACGCATATTCTTTTTATATCGGGCCTCGCCGGTTTGTTTATGCATCAGTCCTTTTATATTCTCTGGTTTGTACTCCTGCTGGGTATCGCTTATTATGTTTACCGGCAGGCAATGAAAAAACAGTCGTTTTACTTTTTGCTGCTGGTCGCCGGCTACCTGTATATTGGTCTGGGTTATGTGGTTATATCGATTTTGGAAAGATTAGGTGCTTACGGTATAGGCTCCATCTATCTCGGATTTATGTATTTTATACTTTCCGCCATAGCCCTGGTGCGAATACTCATCAAACTCAACCATAAAATGAAACCGAATGATCGTTTATAACCGGACAAGTCTCGATAACATGACCATCCGGAATCAGGCACACGAAGCCTTTGATGCGGGTTGCATCAGTCCGGAAGAAAATAAGAAAATCTCAGACACCCATCCGGTTAATTTTTATACGCCTAATATTTTTATCTGCATCGGACTATTCTTATTAACCGTCGTTATTGCAGCATTCTCCCTGGGCCTGTTTTTTTTGATTATTGAAAGTGGCATCAGATCTTTTGTCCCACCGATGATATTCTCCTTTCTGGTATGTTATGTTGTCCTGGAATATATAGTGAGTCAACGACGGCATTTCAGATCGGGAGTGGATTACGCTTTGTTGTGGATGTCGGCAGCATTCCTTTGTGCCGGCATTTACATGAGTGTCGATCATATGTCTGCTATTTTCCTGAGTTTCACCTTCGGTATGATCGGTATTTTATTTACGCTCCGCTTTGCAAATTTTATCATGGCCGCAGTGGTCTATGGGGCATTGCTGGCTTTTATTGTCAATATCGCCGCTGAGCTGGGCAGAACGGCCCAGGTGGTCACGCCCTTCATCATCATGGGGGTTTCTGTTGCCGGCTGGTTCCTTTCTGTCAGATTGTATCATCGTGATAGCCTCAGGCATTATCGTCAAAGCCTGACCGTAATACAAGCGGCAACCGGAATCAGTTTTTATCTCGCGGGCAATTACTATATAGTGAGCGAGCTGGGCAACTATATGTTCGGCAGTTCCCAGCCTGAGGGAGCAGGTATTTCAATGGGTTGGTTCTTCTGGATGTTTACGGTAGTCACTCCCCTGTTTTATATATACCAGGGTATTCGGAAAAAAGATTCCATTTTCCTGTGGACTGGCCTGGCACTGACAGCTGCTACTGTATTCACCATAAGACATTATTATAGTGTGCTGCCTGCCGAATGGGCGATGATCGTCGGAGGGATCGTGATCATCGCCATATCTTATGGATTGACTACGTATCTCAAAACAGCCAGAAAGGGATTCACATCCCGGGAGCGCAGCAACAAGCAGGTATTAGAAAATCTGAATCTGGAGTCGCTTGTGATAGCGGAAACTTTTGCAGGATCACCCGTAGCGCCTGCTCCCAACAACGATTTCCAGTTTGGCGGTGGCACGGGTGGCGGAGGTGGTGCGGGAGGACAATATTGATAAGGGTTTCCTTGACTTTTTCGGCTGGACATATAACTTTCGTTATATGATGGATAACAGGCCATGTTAACTTTTGTTATATTGACTCGTGTTGTTCCCGCCGGTAGTTTTAGGGAAATTTTTCAACATGAAAAGATTCTTGGTTGCTGCAATAATTCTAATGATCTTATTTGCGGGGCAAAGCTGCAAAAAGTCTTTAACACAGGGAATTACGAATAGTAACAATAACAATAATAACAACAACAACAATAACAACGGGAATGACACCACTTCACCAAGCGCTGTGGGTGTGCCTACCGGGCCTTCGGTGAGCCAGTTCATTCCTGCAAGCGGAGGAAGTATTACTACTGCGGATGGAAGAGTGGAGATTGATATACCTAACGGCGCGCTTCCAAATGGAGATACAATTACTATTCAGAATATTACAAACACGGCCACAGAAACAGGTAATGGGGATGCGTACCGCTTTTTACCAAATGGCTTGAAATTCCCGGTCCCCGTAACCATAAAACTTCATTATAACGACGATGATATCGCCGAAAGTGCACCGGAACTGTTAGGAATTGCCTTCGAGGACAGTGCTAATTTTTGGGAACCTATTCAAATAACCGATTTCGATACCACCGCAAAAACAGTTACTGCGCAGACCACTCATTTTACCGATTTTACGGGTTACAGGGCTGTCAGGATTGTACCGGTATCCGGCGATCTTATAAAACCTAATAAATTA
>DATCAO010000320.1:0-2479 GCA_036512575.1 Puia sp. | reverse complement strand
TTTTTCATCATTTGTTTTGTCTACAAAAGCCAGCCGAGAATCACACTTAACGGTGGGAAGGGCTGGGATGGTTTAACGTATTACAGCATGACGGAACAGATACATGCGGGATCAACTCAAATCTCGGGGGTAATGCCGCACGTCAGGAGACTGGGAACACCTTTACTTATTGCCTGGTTTTCCCAGATTACGGGTATAAACATCATTGAGAGTGCACTGTATGTTAACCTTACCGGCGCTCTGATTACCGTACTTCTTCTGTTCTTGTGGTTAAGGAATTTTTTTGTGAAATTCTGGATAACTGCTTTACTCTGCTTTCTATTTATGATGGCTTGGTATGCACCTGTCCGGTACTCTTTTTATGTACCATTGACAACAGATCCCTGGGGCGCTGTATGGCTGGTTTGGGCATTGATCTTAATGCGGTCGATGCGAAATTGCCGAAACCAAAAACGTGAATGGGCATTTATAGTTTATCTGATTATTTATTCGCTGGTTATTTCGATTGGGAACCTGTTCAGAGAGTCAAATGCCGTATTATGCATCCTACCTTTGTTTATTGTTTTTCCAATCGGGAAGTTAAAAATTGACAAAAATAATCTGAAAGTAAATCAGGGATTTCTTTTTATCAGGAGAATCTCGAACCGGTATTTTGTATGGAAATATTTATATGTACTGATTCCGTTCCTATGTATCGCTGTTTCGAATCTGTACATAAAAAAACATGTTGCTGTCAGTGACCGGAATTTGTATTCGTATACGGAGAATATACTTACATGCATTTATACTAAAACGGTACCTGAATATATACTGGGTATTTTGACCGCATTCGGCCCTTTAATATTACTCGTTCCCTTATATTTCCATCGATTTAAATCAATATTACTGGAAAAGCAGGAACTGCTGGTGTTGCTGATCATTTCTCTGCTATTTGGTTACATTGGTGGAACTGACACTGAACGAATCCTCTGCATGTCCGGGTTTCCAGTCATCTTACTTATCCTTGGCAGTTCTATTGAAGGGTTATATTATTCTTCACAAAGATGGTGGATCTATGTCCTTTTTATATTACAGACGCTTTCGATGCGTTTTTACTGGAACCTTCCAGACTATTCTATTCAGAGCGGACACACGCCGGTGCCATTTTTTGGATTATTGAGTGACCATGTTAAATATTTGTACCTGTATTCCCACTGGAGTAATTATTTGCTAAGCACGATTTTACTGACAGAGTACTTAATTCTTTTCATGGCTACCTGGTACATCGTTCACAACAAGATAGTTTTGAAACTTAAAAGTCCTTAATGAAAAAAACTGATCAAAAAGATCTGACCGGCCCATATCATTGTGGATCAGAATGCATTTTTGTCGCCCTTTACAGTGACCAGCATGGTCAGCAGGATAATCCGCATATCCAGATATAATGACCAGTTTTCCATGTACCAGGTGTCAAATTCTACTCTTTTCCTGAGTAATTCATTTTCTTTGATTTCGCCTCTGTATCCATTAACCTGCGCCCAGCCGGTAAGACCCGGTTTGACGAAATGGCGGATCATATATTCTTTGTACAATTCGGCAAAATGTTCAGTATGTTTTAGCATATGGGGCCTGGGTCCGACTATAGACATGTCCCCAAGAAATATATTAAAGAATTGCGGGAGTTCATCAATGTTTGTCTTTCGCAGAATTCTGCCCAGTTTGGTAATCCGTGCATCGTTCCGGCTCACTTGTTTTGAGTCTGATTCATCGTTTACCTGCAGGCTTCTGAATTTAATGCAATGAAAAGGTTTATTGCTTTTGCCTGATCGCAGCTGCATAAAAAATACGGGACCCCGGGAATCCAGCTTAATCAGAATGGCGAGCAGGGGAACAAGCCACGAAAGAATAAAAATAATGACAAATGTGCTGAAGATAATATCAACAGCTCTTTTTTTAATACGGTTACCGGTGTCCTCCAATGGTTCTTTTCTTAACGATAAAACCGGTATATCATTTAAAAAATCTACATAAATGTTACGATTTACAAAAATGTGGTAGTCGGGTACAAATTTAAAATATACAAATTGTTTTTCGGCTTCCTTAGCCAGTTCGAAAAGGTATGGATATTGCTCAGGCACCAGAGTTGAGTATATTTCAGTTACTTCATTTTTATTTACAAAATTCATACATTCTTTCAGATCTTTAAAAACCCTGAGTTCTTCTGAATCTTTAATCCGACCCTTGTCATCAAAACATCCCGCCAGCTTGACCAACTTGGCTTCCTTCTGAAAATAATTTATCAGGCGCACAGATACGTCATTGTAACCAAGTATGATCACATTTTTAGCAAGCCTGAATTTTCCGCGCAGCGATATCACAAGCAGGTTGAAAACAACACGGTTAAACAGGAGGATGGTAGCAAATCCGGTGAGGCAAAAAATAACAAAGAATCGGGAATATTGGTAGTGATAGATGAAAATGAAAAAAAGTAAAACAGCTG
>DATCAO010000319.1:0-2912 GCA_036512575.1 Puia sp. | reverse complement strand
TGATAAAGTGAAAAAATATTTCCTGAAAGATTCCTTACAGCAACAACAGGCGGTGTATATGCTGGCGCAGGTGATTCCTCAAATGCGAAGTGCAGACAGCATTTTGAAATCCAGTCTGCATAAAGACCCGATTTATGTCCGCGATGTAACGGACTATGAGCCGGCCGACTCTACCCTGATCCAGGTAAAGAAAAACACCCTGATGTATTTCAGGAAATATGGCATTACCCCGGATATGTCCCTGGGTCAGTTCATTACAGAGGCAGATGAATACCTGGAAAGTTCCCGCATCAAATTGAAACAATTATCTGCAGACCCGAATGCACAACGCAGGAAAATTATTGGAGATGATGTGAACGATATAAACGACAGAAAATACGGTAACAATAATGTGTCCGCAGGAAATACGGAACACGGGACCCATGTAGCCGGAATCATCGCAGCGTCGCGACATAATGGAAAAGGCATGGACGGAATAGACGATCAGGTGTACATCATGGTGCTCCGGGCTGTTCCGGACGGGGATGAAAGGGATAAGGATGTAGCCCTGGCCATCCGCTATGCGGTGGACAATGGCGCCAGAATAATAAATATGAGTTTTGGTAAAAGTTTTTCACCGGAAAAGAAATGGGTAGATGATGCCGTTCGCTATGCAGGCAAACATGATGTGCTACTGGTTCATGCGGCGGGAAATGAAAACCTGAACATTGATTCCGTACCCCATTTTCCAAATACCGTATACGAAAAATCCAATACCCGTTCGGATCTTTTTCTAACAGTAGCTGCAAATAGTAGCGGCCCGGACAGCCTGATCCTTGCACGTTTTTCCAATTATGGGAAAAAAGGAGTAGACCTTTTTGCACCTGGCGTAAAGATCTATTCCACCTTACCGGCAAACCAATATGCTGCCTGGAGCGGAACGAGTATGGCTGCGCCGGTTGTTACCGGTGTAGCTGCGCTGATCATGGAGTACTATCCTGAGTTGAGTTCACGACAGGTAAAATATATCCTTACCCATTCGGTCATGTATCTTCCGGATAATCAGGTGAAATGGGGGGCGGGGGGAAAAACAGTCGATTTCAGTCAACTCTCAGCAACAGGAGGGATTGTAAATGCTTACAATGCATTGAAAATGGCTGCTTCCATGAAAGGTGAACGCAAGAGTCCGTAGAATAGCTAGGTAATAACCTGTAGTTCAGGTCCGGATGGATATGGATTTTCAAAAAGGGACAATTTTTTGGAACAGGCTGTCGTTAATATTTGAATAACCTTTGAAAATCCAAAATCTGATCCCTATGTCCCCGAACATCGACAACCAGCAGGATCGTCTTGCAGAGATCTTCCGCCAGCAGGATAACCAGATTATCCAGGAAAGTAAAGTGGCGTTTTTAAAAATTCAAAGCTGGCAGTTTGCAGTGCGTACACCTGAAATTGGAGCAACTTACCTGAGGGAAGCTGCGTCAATGATTACCCAGTCACTGCTTTCATTTGTTCCCAACAGTTTTGTATTGAGCGAAGAAGGATTTTATATGAATCCTCTTGAAAATTAATCTAGGAAAAACTGACACACTCCTTTAGTTCTTTTTCTGAATAGGACAGATTGTATTGTTTCAATACATCGTCAGGCACGCCGTTCCATTGATTGGGAACATTGCCCACATAACCCACATCCTTCACGCCGATTTCTGATGTATAAAACCCGGTAGCCGTCAGGTTGCGCACAAGGCTAAAAAAGGCCACGCCCTGAAGCATTTCAGGCTTTGCTTTTTTAGGAAAGGCAATTTGATCAACCATTTCCATTTGTTGCGTTTTGTTACAATCTGTAAATGCATTTCCGTAACGGTTCAGGCACTGGAGGTCAAGCCAGCGCAATCCACCACGCAGGGGCGTCTGATGTTCCGGCATGTCTTTCACTATATATTCAAAAAAGTCTGGAACTTTTGCATCTGAAGCACTTCCGCTCACGTCATCCCGGGGGATGATGATATCGCCAAGCAGGGTAATTGTGGCGATTTCGGCAGCGGTAAAAACGCGGGCTCGGCTTCTATTTTCTTTTCAAAGGCTATTTCTTCTTTCATTCGGTTTAACCCCGAAACAATGGTTTCCCTGTCTTTTTCGGACGGTGCCACCGGAGGGTTTTCATGTTGTTTGCAGGCTTCTGCAACCGCACCAATGGTAAATCCGCCAACGACCAGGGTCTTTATCGATTTTCGTCTGTCCATGACTGTTATTTTAAATGTTTTGTTTTTTCATCTGATCCACGATGTACTCGCTGGTCCTCATGGAAAGGGCCAGTATTGTCCAGGTAATGTTTTTATCCGCCTGCGAAACAAAGGGACCCCCGTCTACGCAAAAAAGATTTTTACAATCGTGTGCCTGGCTGTATTTATTCAAGGGTGAGTGTTTCGGATCGTTGCCCATCCGTACGGTGCCTGCCTCATGAATAATATTCCCCGGTGGGTGCAGGCCATAGTCATTGTGCTTTCCGTCATCCCCGCCCCAGGTAATCACAGCACCCATGCTGTGGAGGATTTCTGAAAACGTCTGTTTCATATGTTTGGCCTGGTTGATTTCGTAGTCAGTGTATGAAGTATTAAAACGCAAGACTGGAATGCCATATTTATCAACTACACTCGGATCGATTTCGCAAAGACTGTCTTTTCTGGCAATGGCTTCCCCGCGGCCGGCCATCCCCACATGTGCGCCAAAAAAATACCTGTAATCTTCTTTGAGTGAAGCGCCATAACCCCCGGCTTCTTTTTGTTTGCCTTTTATTTTATATGTGCCGTTCAGGTTTTCAATACCCCAGTTAAATCCATACAGGGGCTGGCCGAATCCACCGCCGTATTCTATATGATATCCGCGGGGGAAATCCAGTTTTTTATTGTCCAGCCACCAGGGCGAGTATACAT
>DATCAO010000318.1:0-5204 GCA_036512575.1 Puia sp. | reverse complement strand
CCACGAGGATGAGATCGGCATTTTTTCCTGTTTCCACCGAACCCAAAACGGAGGCCTGGTTCATCACGCGGGCGGGTACGATGGTTGCAGTTTGAATCGCTTCCCAGGGACTGAGCCCTGATGCTACATATAGTTCCAGTTCCCGGTACACACTATAACCCGGAAATCCCATATCGGTTCCTGCCACCAGGGTGATCCCGTTTTTATTTAATTCGTTCACGATATCCATAAATGCTTTCATGATGGCTTTCCCGCGTTCAATTTCCTGGGGACTACTGCCTCCCGTGTTAATGAAGAGTGGCTTTAGAGGTTCAGGCAGCGAAGAAAAATCAGGTTCAATTTCCGTGATATTGTCTTTTACTGAACGAAATGCCAATTCAAATACCCCCAGCGTAGGATCAACGACCACGTGGTGGACTTTCAGGAATTTCATCACCGCCAGGTTCGCTGAATCAGAAAAATCAATGGCGCCCGTGGTTTTATTTCTTTTCATGATGCTATAAACATATTGCACATGATTGACCATGTCCATGCCCGAATCCACTGCCTGCTCCAGGTTCATGCCAATGGGAATATGACCGGTAACTGTCAAACCCAGCCGATGCGCTTCTGCACAAATTATTTTAAGGATTGCGGGTTTTACCGAACTGTAAATTTTAATCTGCTCAAATCCATTTGCCTTGTACTTCTGCACAATGGCTATCGCTTCCTCCCGGGTATCTGCCTGAACTATACCCAGAGAATAAGGACCCTTACCATCGATGATTCCTGCTTTAATAATACGGGGTCCGATTCCGGATCCCCCGTCTATGGAATTTTTAATGGCATTAATATAGTCGAATTCATTTCCGCAGTCCCTTACCGTAGTCACGCCCGCTGCGAGATAGGCAGGTCCCCACTCGGCCTGTTCGAAATGGGCGTGCATATCCCAAAGTCCTGGTAAAATGGTTTTTCCTTTTGCATCAAGTACGAAGACATCCGATGGAATTGGGGTTGCGGAAGATTTACCAACCGACTGTATTTTTCCATTTTCAATCCATAGGGTTGCATCGGGTATCGTGTTTTTATTCACCACGTCAATAACCATAGCATGAACAATCACCATTTTTTTGTGCGTTACAGTTGACGGTTTACCCTGAAGTGCAAAAAGTTTCATGCCCTGAATGGCAGCCTTACTGATGACTTGTGGTAAAAGAGATTCATAAGATTCAGAAACGATTTCCTGTTTGTCGCCTTCAGCATCATTGGTGATCAGGCAAATCAACCGGCCATCGGAATCCGTCCATAACAATTCATTTCCCCATATCAGCCCGGTAATATGGTAACGGGTAAGCACGCTGGTTTTATTTTGTAGAGTGAATGTATCTTTTCCGTCCTGGGTAATGGTCACCGAACCAAACGGCGGTGTAAATATTTTTTCAGGAAACCGGTGTCGCTTCCAATATTGAATTAAAAGCATTTGGGCCGTTGCCGGAGAATAACCGGCGACTGGAAAATAAAATCCGTTTATGTTTTTGGAATAAGAAGAATCATCCACCTTCATATGTACCGTCTTACCATCAAAAACAACCGAGTCGTTCACTGTGGAGAACCTGGACGTGCCGCCCCTGATGCGGTATGATGTAGGTTCACCCTTGGCATCAAAACAAATGCTATCTTTTAATTTCACCGGTGAACCGCGGTCCGTATAATGGAAATCAATGAGGTAAATCAGGGTTTCTCCATTATGCCTGACAACATATTTTTCGTGGCCTATCGCCTGGGCAAACTTGTGGATGATAAAACTTCCGGTATCGCTGGCATTGGTTTGTGCAAAGCCGGATAAAACCGGCAGAACACACAGAAAGGAAAAGTACATATTTCTCATGTTGAAATTTTAGCGGATTAAACGCCGTGTAAGATAGGATTTTATAGAAAATGGTTTCCCGGGTACATTCCGCCGGTACTCATATATTTACAACTATATTCGATTCACCCCGACTTTTCGATCATGGAATTTCAATACCGGTTCGTATTTATTTACATTGTTTTCGCATGCGTACTGGGAACAGGAATTGTTGAAGCGCAGAATAATTATGAAATCCAGGTTTATGCTTCTCCGACTCAGGCCAAAGGTTCCACCATGTTTGAATTGCACAGCAATTACACATTCAACGGAAGTACAGAAACCGTGGATGGCGTGATCCCATCCAATCATTCCCTGCACGAAACGCTGGAAATTACAACTGGAATTACGCCCGTTTTCGAAACTGGATTTTATCTTTTTACCAACTACACGCCCGGGTATGGGTACCAGATTGTAGGCACACATATCCGGCCGCGGGTAATGGCACCAGCAGACTGGGGCATTCCCTTCGGACTCAGCCTGTCTGTGGAACTGGGGTATCAGAAACCCGCTTATGCCAATGAAACCTGGAGTTTGGAAATCAGACCCATCATCGATAAGCAATGGGGAAATTTATACGTATCCATCAATCCGACATTCGGCATCGCATTGCAAAGCCAGTACAGCAATTCCGTGCCGACCTTTGAACCCAACGTCAAAATCGCTTACAGCATTTTGAAAAATGCGGCATTGGGCTTGGAATACTATGGAGATATGGGACCGGTTACCCAGTTCGATCAGAGTCCCCAGCAAAATCATGCACTCTTCATCACCTATGATCTCATGAATGATATGAACTGGGAACTCAATATAGGTGCAGGTTTCGGACTAACGCCTTCTACAGATCCTTTTGTTTTTAAAGTGATCCTGGGCAGAAGGGTCAAATGGAAATAATATTAATGATAATCGTCCTGGGCCCAACGGGAACGTGCTACACCACTGATCACATAGGTATTCGTCGGATCGTCTGAAAATACCGCTTCCATATAGATGCTGTCCACTGCGTTTCCGGTTGTATATCCCTTACCCCCGTTCGGAATAACTTTTCCGTTTGAGATTTTTACCCGGATATCATAGTATTCGTTCTGCGCAGAGTCTGCTGTCAAAAAAGTCAGGTTTTTCGGATTCGCCAGCACTTTGATTTTGAAGTCCCACACATTGCCACCATCATCCAGCCAAAGGGAGTCCGATACATTTTGTGAAGTGTTATACGTTGAAAACAACGCATGTGCACCACCTCCCAACAGCGTTCCATTCAATCCTAATGTGACCCACCATTCGTTGGACATGGCGACAGTATTGGTGGCTCCCGGATTTTCCAGTTTCTTGGTACAGGAAATGGACATTACCATTACAAGGGCCAGCATTCTAAACATCATTCGATTCATATAAAAAGTTTTATTGCTTTGCAAAAGATCTTGGTCCTGTTCCATAACCCGGCGCTAAAAAAATCCAGGTGTAGGTGCCGCCCACATCCATAGTTGCCGCCGAGGTGGCCACAGTTCCCCCAAAAAATGGACTGTTCTGTTCTGGAATCTGAATGTTATTGGCGGAATAATTTGTGGCAATAGCCAAGATGCCGACACCCGAAGAGCCGCCCGGGTTTTCTACCGTATATACTCCGGTATAAATCTTGGTCCAGGTACTGGTGACGCCGGTAGCTGCACGCAGGTAGACGCCGGAGTAGTCGTGCGAAATAATTACAGGATCTGCAACGACCGAAGCAGGAACAACTGCAACGATTCTATAGTCATTGTTGGATCCATCGGGACTGGTAGCTGTATAAACAATAGTGTACACGCCAGAAGCAGTAGAAGACGTAATCGTCATACTCGTGGTGTATGTTATCGTATCCCCATTTAAAATGGCAACTGCTCCGGGATCTGTATAACCATCCCCTTCGGTAACAGCGACAAATGTCGGCCCGTTGATTTGTATGGACGGATAATAGGCAACCTTCGAAATACCTACCTGTTCGGGAGTGTCTACGATTGTTTCCTTATTACAGGAACAAATCGCAACCACCAGCCAACAGCATGCAAATCCAAATATTTTCTTCATAATTGTTATTTTATAGTATATCACTTACCCCACCATACGGGTGTTGTTATGGGAACCTGTGCCGGTGTATTTGAGTTCCTCGATCTTTCATTATCAGGAAACACAATGCGTTTGGGAAATACATTTCCGATTACTGAAGTGGCCGAAATCACAAACTCTCCTGCCACATATCCCGCATCGTCGGAATATACCAGGCTCGATTTAGGAAACCCGGTCCTGTTTCTTTCAAACCATGCTTCCAGGGAATGAGACCCGGGAAGCGATGCCCATTTCTGGGTAATGATCGCATCAATCTTATCATCCAGGGATCCGCCAACGGGATATGCATAAGCCCCGCCCGGCGCTATATACGACGATGCGTCGTGGCCAAATACTGCAAATGCAGCGGATACACCGGCATTATATAATGACTGGGCCTGGTCGCCTCCGTAATATCTTTCCCGGGCTTCGGCCTGCATAAAATAAGACTCAGGACCCGAAATAAACTGAACGGGATCGGTGGCATGCTGAACAAATGTGGTCGCCGTCTTATACACCGGATTATTACTCAGGTAATTTCCCTGGTCGACACCAACAGGCGTAGCCGTTCCGAAATAATCCACGATACGCGGATCATTATTTTTCATAAGCCAGTAAATGAATGTATTACTCGCTTTCAGGTTCGACGGGGTATTCAGTGCAAAAATATTCTGGGCATAAAACGGATTCTGTTTATTGGGCGTCGCTGTCCATTGGGTGATGGCTGCGTCTGATGTTAAGAAGGTGACATTGGCATCATACAGTGATTTGATGCCGGCCTCGGCAGCATCCGGCTTCGCATTCACCATTCTTAAATACATTTTCAGTTTCAGCGTGTTGGCAAATGCCCTCCACTGGTCCATATCGCCGCCGAAAATATAATCTTCAGTACCGGGCTGCGAGTTGGTGGCAGCGCTAAAGTTCTGGTTCAGCGCAGAATCCAGCGAACCCAACAGGGCAGTATAAATATCCTGGCCGTTATCAAATTTCGGCTGGAGATTCGATGCTCCCTGCAGTGCCTGCGTATAAGGAACCTGGTCGTACATGTCAACCAGCGTCGCGTAGGTGTATACTTTCATCACGGTAGCCAGCAGATTATAATTCCAGTCCTGCGCCGCCCTGGTTTTTTGCAATATCAGCTCTAGGTCATTCAATGCACCGGTATATAATTGGTTATAGTCGGTGTTCAGATCCGTGCTGGCCACATTGTATGAATCGAAAGTTCTGTATTGGGAAGACG
>DATCAO010000317.1:0-2709 GCA_036512575.1 Puia sp. | reverse complement strand
ACCGTATAGTTGGCCCTGCACACCCATGATATTCCACAAAAAAGGAAAAAGTTTTTCTTTCCTTTGATTTCTGTTTGCTGCGCTGAATCGTTCTGCAACTGCTGCCGAATCCCATGTGAACTTTTTATTGACCACGATCTGGGAATCAATGCCGCCAAACACTTCCTGCCAGCGCATACCATCCAGGGTAACCACAATCAGGTTTTCTGTTTTGTGCGATTGGGAAAAAGCGGAAACCGAACTGAACAGACACAAAGAAGCCAACAAAATTTTCATCCAATTAATAATTGATAATTAACAATTAACAATTATTTCAGCAGCCACATCACCTGGTTCAGATCGTCCTGCGTGTATCCCTGAGCCTTTAATGCTGCGTTATAATTTGTCGCATTCTGCTGCTGCTCAGATATCGGATAAGCCCAGCGAATTGGAACAATGCCATTATTTCCTACACCGCTACCACCCTCAAAAGCTGGCACCCCTGTCCTGCGCCAATTGAAATATGACTCGTATCCCGAATTTTGAAAATTGGCAATATACTTCTGTAAAACGATCTGGTTAACAGCTATTGCCGGTGTAGCAGAAAGTTTAATCGTCGGCTGCGCATAGTAGGCATTAAAATCAAAAGTAAAAGGATAAGGGGCAACTTGTGTTACCGAGCTATTACCGGGTGGAAGAAAATAAGTCGTAAAACTTGTTTTGGTTATATCAATACCGAAATGAGCCATGGATTCTGTGATGCCCAGTTTATACCAGGTTTCTGCATTCCCTGTTGCCCATCCGCGGGTTATCCCTTCGGCGATATTAAAACACATATCCTTATAACCGATCAGCGCATCCGGTTCCCCGGTAAAATTGCCATAATATCTGGCACGGTTAATAAACGAATACAACCCCAGATTTGCATTTCCATACATAGTCGCAAGAGGTTCACCTGTACTCGCGCCGGTGAAATACTTAAACTGGCAGGGATTTGTTTCTGCCGGCGGGACAATGCCCCAGGCTGGTTCTGTCGTCATGAATACCCTTGCGTCATTTAGAGAGTCCATAACGCGCATGTATGTATGGGCCATATTAAATCGGGCGGCAACAGAACCAAAGTTGCTGGGATTAAATGGATAGGTACTATAAACATTCGAGCCCCCGGGATTATAAACGAACTGAAAATCATCCGCCTGACCCGTAAAAATCGGATAAGTCGCAGGATTCCCGACTATTGCTGCAAACTGGGCGGGAATGTTTAATATCGCGTCTCCTGATTTACTACTCAATGCCACAAGAACCCTGAGTTTAAATGAGTTCACCATTTTCTGCCAGTGCGTCAGGTCGCCATGATAGAAAATATCCTGTTTCGTATTCAGTGAATTGTCGTTAGCAGCAATCAGGGAAGCAAAATCCGTGTTCGCGGAATCCAGCTGGTCCAGCACATATTTAAAGACCAGTTCCTGGGAAGTATAAGCAGGAGACGGATTGTTTGCACCCTGGAGGGCTTCTGCCTGGGGAATATCGCCGAACATGGAAGTGAGGTTGTAATAATAATATGCCCTCACAAATCTTCCAACGGCTTCATAAGGATTCACCGGAGCTGTTCCCCTGGTGATTGCTTCTTTTTCCATCTGGACTACATTTTTCATCACCAGGTATGGATCAAAGTTTCCATTGGTCCAGGAGTAAATATTGTTATCATAATAATCGTAATTGCTGCAGTGATACTGGTTCCAGCGATGGCCTCCATCCCAGGAATCCACGCCTTCTGACGACCCGGTTGCGCTTAATGCTCCCTGCGCACCCGTACCGGAGATATCAGTTAGTATGGTTCCCAAAATCAAATATGGCGGAACCGTGGTTGGATTATTCGGATCCACCTGTTTTTCCTGAATCTGTTTACTACAGGAGCTCAGCAGGAAGCCTCCCATAACCAATAAGAATATATATTGTAGTTGTTTCATATTTTATTTTTAAGTATTAGAAGGTAAGATTAAGGTTAAAACCGAAACTGCGCGTTGTGGGTGTTTGCAACCCTCCCGTATAACTTGCACTGCCGCTGAACGAACCGTTGGTACCCGGTGAATAGGTAGCCTGTGAATACTGATCAATGTCAATGTCCTTGTACTGGCTTGGGAAAAAGTAGATTAAGTTCCTTCCCACCAAAGAAATATTTGCAGCTTTAATAACGGTTTGTTTACCCAGTAATTTTGGTGAAAAATTATAGGTGATAGTTACCTCCCTGAGTTTGGCGTAGGTTTTTGAAATAACATCCAGATCCGGTATTGAAGCTTCGCGGGTCACAAATGGCTGCACCTGGCTCTTCGTTGTGTTTGCAGTTGATGTCAGTTCTTTACTATTAACGATCACTCCGGTAATGGGATCCAGTTGGATGCCGTTGGGTCCTGATAAATTCACACCCTGTCCGGTATATGCTGCAATATTGGCTTCATCCATCGGTCTCGCGGCACCCAGGGCACCGGAGGCGCTTTCAATATGGCGTCCTCCCTGCAGGGTTTTCTTTCTTACATAGTCTTCGATTACGCCACCAACCATCCCGTCGAACTGGAATCTTATGGAAACGTTTTTATAACTGACCGCATTCACAATGCCCCACTGCCAGTCGGGATCAGAATGACCAAATACTTTTTGGGCTGAAGATCCCAGATCGGAATATCTTAAATACAATCCGGATGATTTATCGATCACCATTTGATTATCCGC
>DATCAO010000316.1:0-7662 GCA_036512575.1 Puia sp. | reverse complement strand
CCGCCTTATACCGAATATTTTGAATGGGCCCTGAAACTATCCCGGCCGGGGACCCTGATCATCGCAGACAATGTCATTCGCGACGGTAAAGTGCTCGACTCCAAATCCGAAGATCCTATGGTACAAGGTGCACAGCGATTTAACAAAGCACTTGCAGCACACAGCGGAGTAGACGCCATCATTTCGCAAAACATTGGCGTGAAGGAATACGATGGAATGGCGATTGCCATTGTTAAGTAAATCCGTTTCAAAAAATAAACCCCGTGAAGAATCACAGGGTTTTTTAAACCAAAAGACTAATAACAATTCTTAATCACCTTTGGTGAATGCCTGCTCTTCTTCGATTATATCGCCGGCAACTCTGATTACTTTTACGTGGTTTTCATTTTCGATATTGATCACGTAAACAGGTTTGTTCTGACTGGACTGGATTTCGTTAACCCAGACGATGTGATAGCCGTCAAAATCGTATGCCACCTGGTCTTTTACATCCTTGGAGAGGTTCGATCCGGGGTAACCCATCAGCGTGTATTGCCAGTATCCACGACTGTCATAAAAAACGCGGCTCACAGTTTTTCCACAATGGAAAATACAATACATGGTTTTGTTGGGTAGGTTGTACCAGGAAGCATCCCGGGCTTCTGAATAATTGGCACTAAAATGGGCTTTTGCGCGATCGCTCGCATTGATGGGAGCTACATCATTCATATTACTGATGCCCGGATTGACCCAGGTGCTCGCATACAGGGCGGGTTGCAGGCAATATAGTCCTGCTAAAAGCATTAACTTTTTCATTGTTACTGATTTTTAAATTAAAAAATGGAGTCATGATCAGATCATGGTCTCAACCAAACGTCTCATGTTTTGTATTAGCCCCAGGTGGAGAAAATCGATCTTCTTTCGGTATTGCGTAGTTATTAGTACAGAAGGTTTGTATATATGATGCTATGTGTGTGCCAGAATAATAATGTGCTTAAAACCAATACAGTGAATAAAAAATTTAATTTGATTCCTGTCCGGATATGATACAGTTATCATTCAGTCCGTACAAAAAATAAAAACTCCTGCATATATGACACAAAATCCGGTGGAATGTTGCATTTTGATTTTCCATTTTTTGGAAAATTATTTTTGCAAATACTTAACTTGACGATGCTTGTGCAGGTGATGTTATGAATTGCGTGCAAGTGTCAGTACAATCTTGCTGATGTTGGGGTCGTTGGCATGCACGGTAGTCCATTCCATGATGTTACCATTGAATGATACCATTGTCTTTTCAGGTGGCGTTCCTTTTTTTGGGTTGTCCTTTGGATCCTCCTGTTGTGCAAGAAGCTGCATTTCCAGCTGATTTCCGGTTAGGGTCCAGGTACCCAGAATGGAATGCCGGTCACAAAGGTAGGAAGGTATGCCATTCGGTTTTCAAGTACTTTTGGTCTATCATGCCGGCAAGCTCCATAGACGAAGTTTTATCCCAGCTCACGGATATCATTTCAGAATCGCAAAAGACGAATAACCGCGCCGGGTACT
The DNA here is from genome assembly GCA_036512575.1 of Puia sp. Lineage (GTDB taxonomy): Bacteria > Bacteroidota > Bacteroidia > Chitinophagales > Chitinophagaceae > Puia. Next base: position 6,135 of record DATCAO010000316.1, on the reverse strand, counting down.
TCGCTTCCCTGTACTATAAAGTTACAGCCGGCGTGAAAGAGGGCATCGCGAAGGGTGTATTTGTTGATGGACCGCGAATGGAAAGATTCGATGTCATTTTTGCGAACCGGTACCTGGTAGCCCTCGACAGCTGGAAAAATAAACAGTCTTTATCCGGATCATGGAAAATTGCACTGGATGCTACGGGAAAGTCTTCCCTGCTTGTACTTCAGCACCTGTTGCTGGGTATCAATGCCCATATCAATCTCGACCTGGGCATCGCTGCTGTCGAGACCATGCAGGGCCTGCCGATCGAAAACATTCAAAAAGATTTTGATGCCATTAACGCGATCATCAGCTCGCTGACTTATGAAGTCATTCACGAAATAAGCCGGGTATCGCCTCTGCTCTCATTGATGGGACTGAATGCAAATCAAAAGGACTCCATTCTGATCCAGTTCAGCATCGGTAATGCGCGTGATGGCGCCTGGGCTTTCGCTGAAGACCTGAGTAAAAAAATAGGGGAAGATCGGTTAACCTGCATTGCCACCCGGGATGGAGATATCAGCAAACTGGCAGCGGCCCTGGCAAATACGAATGGATTCATTCGGTTTACCGTATGGATCATTCATCTTTTCGAATGGAAAAAGCCGGGTAGAATAATCCAGGTACTTGACAGCTTTTCCAGGACTTTCATCAAGGCATCATCCGTAAAATGAATGTTCACCCGCAGTCTGGAAATTATGCGTGCATAGCATTGTAATTGCTAATTATGAAAGGCAGTTCCGAAAGATCGGATATGGTGAAATCAGGATTAGCTGATAAAAGCTGATCCTGAGAATGCGCTCCGGTAGTAATACCAATAGAAAGCGCGCATCGGGCATTTTTGCCTTCCTCAATATCGACAATCGAATCCCCCACTTTAATCACCTCGCCCGGGTGGCGGATATTAAAATGTTGCATGGCAAGTAATATCATATCCGGTTGGGGCCGGCCATTGTCCACATCCGATGCAGTAATCAGGTCGTCATAGGTGAGCCCCTTTTCCCAACCCAGTTTAGTTGTCAGGTTTTGTGCTGTCGCCCTATCGTAACCCGTATTCAAAATGACAATTATTTTCTGTTGTCTTAATATCCGGAAGACGTCCGGGGCATTTGGTTGCGGCCGTACTGAAAGGTAAGTATAAGCCTCGTTCAGCAGGATCACAAAGTGCTGGTAGATGGCAGCAGATAAAGAATCGTTATGGATTTGTTTTAGTGCCAGTATGCTTTTTACTGCCTGAAGTTTTTCTTTTCCGGCACCTGCAGCCAGGACATCGTCGAGAGTAAATGCGTATCCATGATCTGCAATAGCTCTTTGAAGGGTTTTATATACCACATTGTCTTCGTCAACCGTGGTTCCTGCCATATCAAAAACGACCATCCTGATCATCAGATAAATTTTTTGTGCCGGGTCAACCGGGCTGGCTGATTCAGCCCGGCTGATCCGGACTGGGCCCGGGGTATAAAAAGGTACCCAAATGTAATCCGGAGATATTGCTGTTATTTCAATATGACATGAACGAATCATTAAATTTATTCTGTTCAACCGGGATTATTTTATTATTATTTTCTGCATATGCAAATCCTGCGCTCGTATATACCAGTACTTTAGCAGTTCATTGCTTTCGATTCATGCAAAGGAAAACTGCGATTGTAATTGGTGCCGGAATACTAGGGATTGCAACGGCCCGGGCCCTTGCACTCAAAGGATTTGCTGTTTCTGTTTTCGAGAGAAGTCCAAAAGCACTGGGCGCCTCTGTGCGGAATTTCGGAATGGTATGGCCCATTGGACAACCCGCTGGCAAACTTTATGAATGGGCGATGCATTCGCGGAACTGTTGGATGGAAACAGGCAAAGCGGCGGGACTCTGGTACGATCCTGTCGGCAGTTTGCACCTGGCTTATCACGACGACGAGTGGCTTGTATTGCAGGAATTGTTCGAATTGTTCCTGAAAGAAGGACGTCATGTTCAATTGCTCAACCCGGAGCAGGTGCGTAAAATTTCACCTGCCGCCAGACAGGAGCGTTGCCGGGGTGGATTGTATTCATCGGAAGAAATTATTGTTGATCCCAGGGAAGCGTTGGCCATTTTGCCTGCTTACCTGGAAAGCGCACTGGGGGTGCATTTTTTTTGGGGAAAGGCGGTCACTGAAGTGTTTCCCGGTTATATTCGTACGGGTGATCAAAAGGTGTGTGCGGATCAGGTATTTATTTGCAGTGGATCTGATTTTGAGACCTTGTATCCGGATACTTTTAACCGGTTCGCATTAACCAAATGCAAATTGCAAATGATGAGGATGACGGAAGAGGGATCGCCCAGGATCGGTCCTGCAATTTGTGGAGGACTTTCCCTGATTCACTATGCCAGTTTCAAAGCGGCGGCTTCACTCAACATCTTAAAAGAACGTTACGAACGGGAATTGCCTGAACTTTTAAAATGGGGTATCCATGTGATGGTGTCGCAGAATCGGGGGGGTCAGCTCACGGTTGGTGACTCGCACGAATACGGCCTGGCGACGGATCCTTTCGACAGAAAGCATATCAACGACCTCATCCTCGGGTACCTGGGAGAATTCGCAACATTTAAGAATCCGAAAATTATAGAAAACTGGAATGGTGTCTACGGGAAATTTACGAATGGACAGACAGACCTTTTTTATTCCCCGGACAAGGATATATTTATTTTGAACGGAGTCGGGGGTGCCGGTATGACCTTATCATTCGGCTTTGCTGAAAAGATGATCAACTCCCTATGAAGTTCGATCTCAGACAACCGGATCTCCATATAGCGGTTTAATGGTTTCTTCCGGATTCAGTGCCCTGTGTTTCGAAGCAAAATAGAGGAGAGAGAATATAGCACCTGCAATACCAAACGCAGATAAGATAATAACACCATGGGCATAAAAACTCGTCCACTGCAGCTTTATTTTTAAAACTTCTTTGGTGATGAGTACTCCGACGCTTCCCAGATATCCAAATGAGTCGGCCACGTAAATGAGAAAGCCCACGTTTCCGGCGACCCGGAAACTTGCGATCAACCTTTCAAAAAAAATGCAGTTGAAAGGAATATACACTGTGTACAATCCAAGCCCCGAAAACGTTAGCCACCATAAAGCATTTATAGAACCGCGGATAAATAGCAGGCTGGTCAGCGCTGTAATGATAAAGCCGGCCATGATGATATAATGAGTGTACACAAGGGCTTTCACATTATTTTTTACAAGGATCATACTGCCCATCAACGCCAGCAGGATCAGGGTTACAGGCACCTCCGTTTTAGTGAATAGTGCCGGTTGCAATCCATACCCGTTTTCTTTCAGCATGTCGGCCATAAAATTGTCCCTGATGTCCCGGAACACGGTGGCAAAAACATAAATGCCGATACATGCAATCAGACCTGGCAAAAACATATAAACAAATTCTCTTCTTTGCCTGGACGACATAGGCAGTCTCACAGAGCGAACTTTGATATCATCCTGTGAAGGGGGAGGAGTTTTTTCAAGAAAGTAAACGCAAATCAACAGTGGTAGTGAAAAAACTAGGCCGGTAACAAATGGCAACCAGAATTCGTTCGTGCCCAGACCCTGGGTGATATAACCGGCAACGGTTTTGACGAAACCGGAAGAGAAAATAAAACTGACAGAAAGTGCCGCGCCGATAAAATCGGTGGTTCTTCTGCCTTCAACATAGGAAAAGATGATGCCCCAGATAATACCCAATGGAAATCCATTGATGAACATAAACAAGATATTCCAGGGTGCGGGAATCAGAGCAAATAGTAAAAGTCCGGTCCATGAGATTCCGACAAGAAGTAAGATAATTTTTCCACGTCCTATTTTTTTTAATTCTGAAATAAAACGGATCCCATAAAACTTCGCACTGGCATAACCGAGTACCTGGCTGATCACTAGCCACACTTTATAACTGAGGCCCCAGTATTGCATCCCTTCAAAGCTGCAAATAGTGAATCCTTTTCTGAACCCATATACCATGGTATAGGTCAGGAAACTGACTATGGCTGCACTAATCGCAACCCGTCGGTCGATTCCTTTAGCTGTTGGTGATTGCTTTGTCAAATGTTTCGGGTTGAGAAACCAAGTGGAGAAAAATAAGTTTCTTAAAAATTTCTAAAGAAGGGATCGGCTGATGTTCCAGTTTTGCTTCCTCGTCCCAGCGCCGCATTTGAATGATTTCTTTAAAGAGGGGATCCTTTTCCATAGTGTCTGCCTCTGCATCAGTAAGTGGACCGCCCTGATACTCCAGGGTTTTTTTGCTTGCCTCCGAGAGCTTGTCATAGTATCCGTCTTCCCGCCTGGTCAGGTACCTCTTTGCAACTACATGAGATGCTACCAGCCGTATCAGACGATCTGAAAACCCTCTTTCAGACAAAAATTCAGCGCCTAAAGTTTCATGATCTTTTATCCCATATGCGCCCATGGCATTACTCTCTGATAATTTTTCGGCGATATGCCCGATATCATGCAGGAAAGCGGCCAGTACTACTTCATCATCAAATCCCTGTGACCGGGCCAACTGGGCGGCCTGTACCATATGTTCAAGTTGGGAAACTTTTTCGCCTGAATATTCCTCGTGACCATGAATCGTATACAGATGAATGATTTCTTCTGCGATCCTGGCTGCTTCAGTAGGTTTCATGTTCGGTTTGGTGTTTGGAATGAAACTGAAAAGACGACGGGTAAAAAACAATAGTAAAAAAAGACACTTTATGTAACAAATGCAAACTAATCGGTAAAAGGAAAAGGTCTGATTAAATAATTGTCAACAATTCCTATCGGAAAATTATTGAACGAGGTCCGGTTTAAGCACCTGATCCGGGTTCGTTACTAAATTATTATGACTCATTTGAGAATGACCAATGATCAGTACTGTCGGATGGTAAATTATTTTTATTCATATCATTTCGAATGTCATTTCACTATATCACAAACCGGTCTTGCGCCCCTTTTATTTTATTGCATTATGGAAATTGCAGTCAGTTAAATAATTATTACTTCAAACTGTGGTTCAGAAAAATCCCTATTAAACGTTAACAATTCCTTCCTTTTAAGTTCATTCTGCGGAAACGTCGCCATTCTACTTTCACGCCGGTAATCGTTAAACCTAACTTAAAACTTCACTTATGATGAAAAGGCTGATTTCAACCATTCAATACAAACTATGGTTGTTTGTTTTGATGTTTCCGGTTTTGTTGCAGGCACAGCACGTTGTTAGCGGACAGGTTCTTTCAGCTACAGATCTGTCGCCGATCTCTGGCGCAACGGTGATTGTTAAAGGAACAAAGACCGGCACGTCCACCAGTTACGATGGAAAATTTTCGATCAAAGTAAATTCTGGGCAATCGTTGATTGTATCCGGTATCGGAATCTTAACCCAGGATGTTCCGGTTGGTTCAGAGGATGTACTGGACATTAAGGTGTCCACCAACAGCAAGAATCTGAATGAAGTAGTCGTCACAGCAACGGGTATCAGAAAGGAAAGTAAAAAGATAGGATATTCGTTGCAAACGATCGATGCTTCCAAACTCACACAGGCCAGGGAGGCCGATCCGATGTCCGCTTTAAAAGGGAATGCGGCGGGGTTACAGGTAGATATCACCCAGGAAATCGGTCATGCTCCGAATGTAATCATTCGCGGTGAGAACGCCCCGAATGATCGCCCGATGTTTGTAGTTGACGGAGTCCCTTTTACATCAGATACCTATAACATTAATTCGGATGATATAGAAACCTATACGATCCTTAAGGGACCAAATGCTGCTGCCTTATATGGTTTCCAGGGAAGAAATGGTGCAATTATCATAAACACCAAAAAAGGAACAAAAGATAAAAGAGGCTTTGTGGTTACATTTAATAATACAACGCAATGGAATACGGGTTTCCTTGCACTTCCACTATACCAGGATACTTATGGTCCCGGTGATAATGGAAAATATGCTTTTGGTGGAGGTGGTTCCAGCCCGGATTCTTACTTCGGAAATGGCGCGGTTGGCGTAGGAAACAACGACTATGACTATGATGTGTGGGGCCCACAGTTCAGGGGTCAGCCAATCCCACAATACGACGGGGCTTACGATCCTACCAAGACCTATACGAC
>DATCAO010000315.1:0-2868 GCA_036512575.1 Puia sp. | reverse complement strand
CGGATAGGCGAATTTTTTCCATTCCCCGCGCAGGGGATCCAGCAGGCTTATCTCAACGAGGTCACTGGAATCCGAATTGGTTTTTTTAACCGGTATGGATTTCCTTCCGCCCTCACTCGTTTTTACACTGTCTATATCCATTTTATCAAAATGGATCGATTCTTTCCGGAACGGTTTCAAATGCAGCATTTCCAAAACAGTATCATCAATATATATCGCTGAAATAAAAACCTGGTTCCCTGATGAGGCAAACCGGATCAGGGAATTCATCTCATCCGGTTCCGGAATGAATGATGGCGTCAGAACGATCAGTGTGCGGAGGGTATCCGGCGCGTCTTCGTCGCGAAATAATTGGGGAAACCTGCTGCTGGTCCGGATTACAGCTTCCGGGAAAAGGGATGGGATATTGTCATAGGCATAGTGGGTTCCATAGGGAATTTTGTCCATGCGCCAGAGACTGACCCGTTCATCCAGCTTTTTTCGTCTGTTGCAGGAACATGCCATGCATGAATAGCAGATAATTATAAGACCATATCGCAAACATCTTTTCAATCTAAAAATATTTTCTGAAGGGCCTCGAACTTATTTTTTATTAAGTAATATGTCTCCTGGTCTGGGATAAACCCTCCGTAAAAAACATATTCGTATGCTGTGGCCAGCCACCTGAATGCTGTGGCTTCGGGACGGTCTCCCATAGCCCGGGCTATTTCGACATTTGTGGATGAGTCGCGAAATGAAATTCCGCTTTTTTCTTTCAGGATGTAAATCAGACGCAGATACAAAAACCGCACAGCCATACGGTAGTTACCTTCAGTCTGATTAAACCTGATCACTTCATCAAAATTCATTTTTTCTTCAGGTAAGCCAGGTTCAGCGTATTCCATTTTTTGCTTGCGCGTCCTGATCAGCAATGTAAAATTATTCTCTATGGCCAGTTGATAAACTCCATACAAAATCAATCCGGCAATAAGAGTAAGAAAAACCCAACGAAACGCCTGGCTGCTGAGTATCCTGAATAACAAACCGGGTTCATGTAGTGGTTCTTTTCGCCAGTATTCCGAATCGTTTGCATAGGCATATTCCGGATTATTTTTGTATCGGTTCACTAATTTTCCAGAAACTTCCCGAATACTTCCGGGAGGTGAAAACAGGGAATCCGGTACCGGCATATACAGACTATCTTCAGAGGCGTCAGCAGCGGATACGGAATCCACTTCACTCGCAATAGTTGTATCCCGACTGAGCACCACTGTCGTATCCTGCTCGTTCCGGGCCGTGGCAGAAAACGATCCGAGCAGCGAGAAAAATATAAAGAAGGGGAAGAGGAATTTGATCATGTCAGATGGTCAGGGTTTTACAGATTGAAATATCTGTTCTTTGCGACTAAGACGGATCGGATACACGATAAAATACCAGATGATAAATGCAGCCGATGAAACCAATATCAAAAGGCTGAGCCATACAGGCATATGGGAATACCGTGTTACAAACCCTTCCAGGAAAGCAGCCATTATGAATACGGGAACCAGGCCAATCATCATTTTGAATCCCTCCCCCGAACCCCGCATCAGAGAAGGCAATCTTTTATACGTGCCCGGGAATATCAGGCTCTTTCCCAGAACCATACCCGCGGCCCCGGCAACTATAATTGAAGAAATTTCCAAGGTACCGTGAATCCAGATAACGAGCACGGACTGCCATCCCAGGCCCTTGGAAAAAAAATAATATTGAAAGGCCCCCAGCATCACCCCGTTGTTAAACATCAGCCAGAGGGTACCTAAGCCAGCCAATATACCTGCAACAAATATGGTAAACGAAACCTGTACATTGTGCACTGCAATCCATAAAAACATCGAAAGCGGATTCTGTTCTTTATACACTCCAAACGGATCACCCTTGGCAATATTCTGTTCGGTCATTTCGATATAAGCATTACCCAATACGCCACGTACAAACTCCTGGTCGTTGGCTGCAGAGAATGCCGCCATCAGGGAAAAAACCAAAAAAAACAGGAATGAATATAATAAGATCCGGTGATGCTTGCGGATCACATGCGGCAATTCAGTTTTCCAAAAGCTGATGATACGCGAAGATTCTTCCTTTTTATTTTTATATATGCCCAGGTAAATACCGGAAGCCAGTTTGTTCAGGTAAACCGTTACCCTGCTCTGCGGATAAAATGTTTTAGCATAACCCAGATCATTTACGAGTTCCGTAAACCGGTCCGCCATTTCATCCGGATCCGTTGTAGGCTCATACTGATACATTTTCCACTTCTCAATATTCTGCTGGATGAATTGACCTTCACGCACAAAAACTGTACATTTATTGATAAATATAAAAAATAAAAAACCATTGTCAAGGGAAGATTCGTTAAACAAGGAACTTCCGGTGAAATCATGTTAACCGTTAAGCTTGATACCGGATTCAATATTGAGGTTGATTTTCCCATCAGCCCTTTTCACCGTCGTATGTTTGCTTTTATTATCGACGTGATGGTGATGCTTTTTTATTGGAAAATAATGCAAACCCTGCTGGGTGCTGAACTGCAGCGGGAAAACCGGGACAATGTCTGGTTATCTGTATTGTTGGGAATTCCAGTTTTATTGTACTATCCCGTGATGGAAATACTAACCAACGGTCAAACTGTAGGAAAAAAAATCATGGGCATCCGGGTGATCAGGCTGGAAGGCGGACAAGCTTCTGTGAGCCAGTATTTCTTGCGATGGATGTTCAGAACCATTGACTTCCCAACCTGGATTTTTCTGGCTATCTGGCAGGGCGCTTTGCCCTGGTACAGCAGCATCTTCTTATTTACGGGCATCGCCTCCATAATCATTTCAAATAAATCGCAAAGAATCGGGGATA
>DATCAO010000314.1:0-2495 GCA_036512575.1 Puia sp. | reverse complement strand
ACTTGGCCTTCAAAGATTTGACCAGGTTTACCTGCATGCTCACTTTAGCGAAGGAAGAATATCAGGTGGCCGCATTGAATATATAAATCTTTTCAGCCTGGTAGCAATTTTTATTTTGCTGATTGCATGTATCAATTTTATGAACCTTACTACTGCACGTTCACTAAAAAGAGCAAAGGAAGTGGGTATCCGAAAGGCGATTGGCGCTTTGAGGGCTGCATTGATAAAGCAATTTATTGGTGAATCCGTATTGATCAGTGCATTTGCAGTTACCATCGCAATCTGCTTAATGATTTATTTGTTACCGCTGTTTAACAGTATAACCCAAAAGCAAATTGGATTTCCTTTCAGCGATTTTTCATTCTGGTTAAAGATTATATTGATCACATTGTTTACGGGACTTATTTCAGGTAGTTATCCTGCATTATTTTTATCATCTTTCAATCCGTTGAAAGTATTAAAGGGAACGGTAAAACTTACCAACGGAGCTGTCTGGTTCCGTAAGGGACTTGTAGTGTTTCAGTTTGTGCTGTCTATCATTCTTATTATGGGTACTATCGTAGTTTCTAGACAGGTAAATTTCATCCAGTCAAAGAACCTCGGCTATGATCGTGAAAATTTAATTTATTTACCCATTGAAGGTGAACTAGCAAACAATTATGAGACTTGGAGACAGGAAACTCTTCATATGCCAGGTATTGAAAATATCAGCTTTATATCCGACAATCCAATTAACCTGGACCAATGGACTAATTCAGTTGACTGGGATGGAAGGGATGCAGGAACCCTTCTTAATTTTGAACAGCCCATTACAGGGTATGATTTTGTAAAAACAATGAAACTTGAAATGAAGCAGGGCCGTTATTTTTCAAGAGATTTCACAGCAGATACGAACGCCTATGTTATCAATGAAACAGCAGCAAAAAGAATTGGTTATACGAACGCTGTGGGACGTATGATAACCAAAAATGGACGTAAGTGTGTCGTCATAGGTGTTCTTAAGGATTTTCATTACCGGTCTATGCATGATGAAATTAAGCCCATGATTATCGAATTTGGTAAAAACCTGCGTGATGGCAATATTTTGGTTCGTACCAAAGCAGGTAAAATGACAGAAGCATTGACCAGTCTCGAAAAAATTTATAAGCAGGTAAATCCACGGTTTCCTTTTACTTACACTTTTCTGGACGAAGAATATAAAAAACTTTACGATAATGAACAGATCGTAAGCAAATTATCTGACACATTTTCATTTTTAGCGATTTTTATTTCCTGCCTCGGCTTGTTAGGCCTTATGATTTTTACCGCAGAACAGCGTACAAAAGAAATTGGTATTCGTAAAGTCTTAGGGGCGTCCGTAACAGGCATCATCCAGTTAATGTCGATAGAAATTATAATTCTCGTAATAATTGCCATAATCATTGCCTTTCCTGTTGGCTGGTGGGCTATGAATAGTTGGTTGAATAATTATGCTTATAAAATTGATATCGGCTGGTGGATGTTTCCATTAACTGGAGGACTGGCATTATTTATTGCTTTGTTTACGATCAGTTTCCAGGCGATAAAAGCAGCTGTGGCAAACCCGGTCACCAGTTTGCGCTCAGAATGACTTGTCTGCTGAAGCTTCAGCGAAAGCAGAGCTTCGGCTTCGGCTGATTTAGCTTTGCGAAGGTAGGGCTGAGAAGAAAGTTTGAGGATTTTAGTAGAACACTGAGCAAGCACTAGTTTGCAAGCGCATAAATGATTGTACATCCGGATTTTTAGAGTTGACTAAAATCGCGCCCTTGTTTTCTTTGATAGATGAAGCATGAATCTTTGACTAAATTAAGCTTAGCTTTAATAACTATTTACCAACCCAGTATTTTAGTATCGGTAAAAAATAATATTTACTTAAGATAAACATTTTCAATGGACGTTCTTGTCACAGATACTATTGAGTTTACAAAAAAAAAGTTAAATTTCATCGATCTTTTTTTTATTCCACTATTAAATGATAGAAGAGATATCGTATTTATTTATTTATCCATAAAAATCACTCTTATAATCATCCCTAGTGCTATTGTTCTTTTTATATTTCCGATGTTACAATGGTGGTGGCATGTAGTTTATTTACTCCTTTTGATAATTGTTTATCTGGGGCCTTATGTTTTAATGTTACATAATGTATGTCATAGGAAACTTTTCAAAAGAAAATACAATTACTTAAATAGCTATATTCCATGGGTGCTAGGTATTTTTTTTGGCCAGACTCCCGAAACTTACTTCTATCATCATGTAGCGATGCATCATCCTGAGAATAATCAAACTGAAGACCTAAGTTCAACAATGAAATATCAACGAGATAGTATACGTTCTTTTCTTATCTATCTGGGATCGTTTTATATAACAGGTGTGATAAATCTATTTATATATTTTAAAAATAAGGGAAGAAGAAAATATGCATTAAGAATATTAATTGGAGAATCATTTTTTATACTGCTTTCCATTTTATTATG
>DATCAO010000313.1:0-2476 GCA_036512575.1 Puia sp. | reverse complement strand
CTTCTGTTTTTTCTTCACTGCTGTTGATTACGTAAGACCCGAGTTTTATGCTAACCGTTTGATTTGAAGAAAGCCAGTCGCTTCCAGTCAGGAGCAGGGCATAACAGGCATCCGCAGTCGCTTTTGTGGACGACCAGTGTGTTGTATGTTTTTGCTGCAGCAGCCAGTATTTCATCTGGTCGATATCTTTTTGCCCTGCATGTAATTCCTGAAATGTTTCTATTAACAGTGACTGGGTTTCCACGGGCGCTTCCTGCCAGTAATAGCCGTAGCTGACGGACTTCCAGTACGTCCCGGTTTCTGCAGAGGTCGTTGCATTTTCCTTCAGGGAGGCGAAGATATCATTTGCTGTTTTCCCTTCGCCAGTCCGATGCAAATACCCGGCGATCATGGCCTGCATATACACCGATTGCCTGGTCCAGTTGTCTATGGATTGTTTCTTGTAATAGTTTGTTGCAGCGATTCCATTTGCGGGTATGGATATATCCGGAAATAGACTCCGCATATACAGGTACTGAATTTGAAGCGGGCCCAGGTTTTGTGCTGCCGGCCATTTATCACGACGCTCATAATCGGAATTGATTTCCCGGTCGAGATAACCAAGGCCTGACTTCACCATTTTATTCAATGCAGATTGTAAATCCGCAGGCAGGGCATTCAATTTTTTCAGCCTCCCGATACCAGATATAATATATTGGGTGATGTACCGATCGTCCCGGCCGCCTTTAAACCAGGGAAATCCACCAGCTTCAGATTGCATGAGCTGTAATTTATCGAGCGCTCCTTTCAATGCGGACCGCATCTTCAGCAGATCAAACAATAGGGCCAGGTTTTTTTTCTGCCGTGTTTCCGTTTGCGCATCCAATACCCAGGGCGTTTCGCGGAGCAGCGCGGATTTCAGTTCTTCATTTTTCTGCAGGTTGCTTATTAGAGCTGCCGTGTCAGTGTTTCTCCATTTTGCAAAAACCGCCTCTATGGCCGGTGTTGATTTAACAATATGCGTCGCCAGGGCGTTCGCATAAAAACGGTTGAAAGTCTGTTCGGCACATTCATATGGAAATTCCATAAGGTAAGGCAGGGACTGCACCGCATACCAGGCCGGGTTGGTGGTGTACTCAATAGTAAGCGCCTGGTTTTGCAAACTGTTGCTGGCTCCTGACTTCAGGAGTTTTTCAAACGCAAATCGCTGTTCTGTTTTTCCCGACATATTGATGGGCAGGGATTCCGTGACCAGCATGCGGTTGCTCAAGACCGGGACTGCAGCTTCTTCCCCGTCACTATACCCTGTGCCCGCCACATCCGTTTTTGCAACCACACGATAAGAAATGGGTTTTGTGAAATGAGCGGGTATGACCGCAGGAAAAAAAACAACCGTGCTCTGGGATGCATTCACTATAAAGGGCCGACTGCCCTTAATATTTCCCAGAAGCTGATCAACCGGCTGATTGGTTTCTGCATCCATCCATTCGAGCTTCACGGTACCATTCATATTTTGTGCAGAGAGGTTGGCGATTTTGACGGGCAATAACATGGTATCTCCTTCCCGGAAGAATCTGGGCATATTGGTCTGGATCATCAGTTCTTTTTGGGTGATGATCTCTTTTTCTGAGTAACCAAATGCCAGTTCTTTCGTGTGTGCGAGAATCATCCACTTCCACCGCGTCAACGCTTCGGGCATGGTGAAAGCAATTTCAACATTTCCCTGAGCATCTGTTTTCAGTGATGGTTGAAAGAAAGCGGTCTCATTGAAATTCTTGCGGATTTGGACATGATCCGTAGGTAGCTTCTGATGATCGTCGACAGGCTCCTGATCCTTTGCTTCTTCGTCCCGAACTATTTTCGGCGCGGTAAATTTCGCCATCTCAACTTTTGGAGGTGCTGAGTCCCCGACGCCGTCGTCTTTTACAAAACTGATTTTATCCGAAGCCCCTGGTGAGCCAAACTTCATGTGCGCAACCATCACCCGGTTGCGATATTCAGGATTGATCAGGGCATCATACTGTACGAATACCTTTCTACCTATACGATTATTCAGTGGTGGTTTAATGATGGTATGATCATCCCCAAAGCCGTCGTCCGCCTCCCATGGATTACCCAGGTTATAAATGGGGTAAATTCCCGGGATATTCCAGGTATGTGTTTTAAACTGATCAAGTGAAGCGTCATACATCGAAGACAGGATTTCGGCTGCCACATGATCCTTTTTTACTCCACTGATTTTTATTTTCCATTGTTCAGGGCCGCCCGGCAGGGTTTTGTCTTTCCAGGTCAGATAAGAAATCGCCAGTTCTTTATTTGACCAGGGAATCTGGATCGCATGATGGCTTGTGTACCATCGGTTGTTTGTAACAAACACATCAGTTATGGCGATACCTCCGCGGTCGGCTTCATGTATATCTATTACCGAATGCCTGAATTGTTCATTCAGCTGGTAGTAGGTATATTTATTCGAGCTATCGTTCAACCCCTGCCTGCG
>DATCAO010000312.1:0-3788 GCA_036512575.1 Puia sp. | reverse complement strand
CCGTACACTTACAAATCCCCCCAAAATAATATTTACAACGGCCTACCGTAAATATGCTGTGGAGGGGTTTGACCTGGATGCAGTTGACTATCTGTTGAAGCCGATCTCTTTTGAGAGGTTTTTAAAGGCTGTAAATAAAATCATGAAAACATCAATAAAACAGAACAGTTTTGGCGACGGCGCATCCGCCGGTGAAAATGAAATTGTCAATACCCATATCCACTTCAGGGCCGACAGGAAAATATTGAAAGTTGCGCTGGATGATATACTCTATTTCGAAAGTCTGAAAGATTATATTAAAGTTGTAGCCAAAAACAGAACATTTCTTACAAAGCATTCCATTTCATCGCTCGAAGAAAACCTGCCCAATCCGGGATTCCTGCGGATTCACAGATCCTATATTATTGCGGTTAATAAGATTGAATATTTTAAAAACGAAGTGGTTGGAATCGGGAAAACGGAACTTCCCATTAGTCGAATGTACCGTCATGAGGTTGAAAAGATCCTAAAAAAGTATTGAATATAGTGGATCCGTTTTTTGAAATATCAACGCATATGGACTATGAGACTCCTTACCTTTATAACGGATTAGTAGCGAATAGAAGGCTACTAAAGGCCACGCCTGCGGCGTGGTAAACTTCGAAAAGCAACTAAAAGCAAATGAAATCCAATTAGGGCATGCGTCAAATGCTGGAAATTATGGTTGCATTAAGGGTGTTTGGGGTAAGGTACCTGTTACCTGAAACTGATCACGCCGACAGCCACATCGGGTTTACGCAACGCATGATACATTTTGGCGAAAAGGGAGATCTGGTTGCCTGAAATTTTCGTAAAGTACTCCCTGAATGGAATCAGGTCCATTTCTTCGATATTGAAAATCGACTTCCTGCTTAGTTTGTTGTTTTCGTCAATCGTGGCCATGACAAGCACCAGATCCCGGACCTGCCCGTAAATACTGCAGCGTACCAGCTGATCTCCTGAAGTAAGGTTCGACGCACAATCGTCATAGAAGAATGCCATTTTATTTTCTACGGGTAAAGCAAAAAATGAATTATGGTCAATATCATTTATACTGGCCTGGTACTTGGGAATTCGCAAGGCCTGTAAACGATCACCCAGTAAATATTCCAGCACCAGTATGTCCCCGTATTCCATTTCCATCCTGGGCGAGCTCACGCTCCTGTCAACAAACCGCGTATATTCTGCACTGAAATAAAGACTTCCGTTTGCTGTAAAAGCCACTGATTTGATCAGGTATAAATCGGCCAGACCGGCAGGATTTAAACTTCCCTTGATATAATTTTCCTCATATAATTTCTTCAGCAGTTCCGGATCGAAGGTTTTTGTCTGCAGGGCGGCAGCTGCACCCGTTGACGGGTCTAAAGAAACAAAAAACTGTCCTTCCAGTATTTCATTTGCATTTTGATAAAGGCCGCCATAGTATAACTGCTGCTTAGCATTGATGATGATTGCCGCATCAATGATCCGGCTTACCGCCAGCTGGAGGGGATGCTCCGTTTTGTTTCCTGTTTTGTCGATATGAACCATTACCGCATCGGAAGAATTTTCCTTTTGATACACTGTATAAGCGTCCCCGGCGTTCGACACAGCCTGTCTGAACGCATACCGGTCATCCAATGCATACATATTCGGAATTTCCCCCATCACCGGAATATCAAAATATTTATCCCAGATTTTGTTGCCTACCGGATCAATCAGCACATCAGCAAACTGCTGATTCCCCTTTTTAGAAATAACATATTCCAATGCGATGAGCACCGGGCCAGAATCTGCCGGATAATAAATTTTAGGATGATCGAGATTCCATTTGGACTCGGCATCCGAATGGAGGATTTCTTTCGCGGGACCAGCCTGATCCTTTTCCAGATCCAATGGCGTGAGAAAAACCGAGATCTTTTTTCCGTCTTTAACAGACAAAAGAAAATAATGGCCTTTCAGGTTGATGATTTTCGGATCAGTCAGCGCCTGGACCGGCAGTGCGACCTCTTTGGACGAGACCATTCCAAGTCCCTGACTATAATGTTCCAGCAGGAGTTTGTCGACCTTTTCCGGATGATGGGCGGGCGACTCTGATATATAACCTATCCGAACAAAACCATTTTTCCCATCCTTCACCATGCTGATATATTTCGACCGCGGTTTATCCCGTTCCGTCCACTGCAGTTTTACGCTCTGGGCAAAGCTGTGTAGATTTACCATTGCCAGGCAGGCAACGAGGGCTGTTTGAAAACGGGGCATCATGTTGTTTTAGGATTGTACTTACAAGTTAGTGCTGAAAAGTGAAATATGGGACAGGCCGCAAGGGATGCAGGAAAAAACAACGTGATCATGTTATCATGCTAAAGGTTTACCCTTAGTCGGAAGTTCTGTGATTACGAGGTCAAATGTCTGCTCCCAGTCCTCATAATCTGGCCACCAAAATCAAGTAAATCGAAGAGCCGGATTTAGTGACAGATCAGGAGCCACGCCTATGGCGTGGCAAACTTCGAAAAGCAAATAAAGGGAATCCTCTGAAGTACTACTGTCATCTGTCATCTATTCTCATTCCCCGAAACAAAAAGTACTTTCGCCTGATTCTGGTGGCATTCTTAAAACGCTTACTGTCCTTCAGCTGATCGGATGATTTTTCTGATGCAGCTGGGCGTTGTTTAGATTAATAAACTGCCGCCTTAAAGCTATATTAATAAGAGTCTTTTGGAAATTCATCAGATGTATGTTGTCAAAGAAAGTGGACTAAGTTCTTAGAGAACATTTCACTTTCTTTGACGACATACACTAAGGGACCTGGTGGAACCAATTCCCCGTGATTGTTCTTTGCTGACCTGATCAGGTGATCATTATCATTCATCCGAATAACAAAGATCATCAGAATCAGGGAAATAATCAGATAGATTGCAGACTCAGGTGGTCTTCAATGGAGAATCATATTGATAATATTCAAAAGAGGGAACATAATGAGCCGCTATCTCAGAGAGTAGCCAGGTTCTTCACCGGACTATACAATATCTACCAATTCATAATACGATTTTTTAAAGAGGCATTTACACCTCCGTATGAGTTCAGGGAGATTATACGGCAGTGTTATAATATTGGCTATCGGTCGCTTGCCATCATTACCCTGACCGGGTTTATTACGGGAATTGTTTTTACCAAGCAATCACGTCCATCCCTGTCAGAATTCGGAGCAACCAGCTGGCTTCCTTCCTTAATATCCATTGCGCTCATCCGGGCGCTGGCACCGTTGATTACGGCGCTGATTGCTGCCGGGAAAATCGGTTCAAATATCGGAGCAGAGTTAGGATCAATGAATGTCAGTGAACAGATAGATGCAATGGAAGTTTCCGGAACGAACCCTTTCAAATTCCTGGTGGCAACCCGCGTGCTCGCTTCCACCTGCATGTTGCCGGTTCTGATGGTGTATGCCGCATTAATCGGCCTGTTGGGTTCCTATCTGAATGTTCATCAGAATGAGCTGACCAGTTTCACCACGTTTATACACGATGCCTTTGTAAGGATTACTTACCTGGACATTTTTGCCTCTGTACTGAAATCCACTGTATATGGTTTTACCATAGGCATTACAGGTTGTTACCAGGGATACCAGGCAAAACAGGGAACTGTTGGCGTCGGTAAAGCCGCCAATTCAACAGTGGTCATTTCCATGTTCCTGATTTTTATCGAAGAAATGATCATCGTTCAGATCGTGAATTCATTTCGTTAACAGATTCAATGCTTGAAACACAAAACGATATTAAGAATCAACCACC
>DATCAO010000311.1:0-3465 GCA_036512575.1 Puia sp. | reverse complement strand
TCGGCGAAATCTATATCATCCTCAAGCACGGCAGCCAGCAGATCCGCATCAAATTTGAGGAAATTGAAAACTAAAAAGACAGCTGAATCGTGTATTCGTTCAGGCGTTTGCCACTGGGAATTACCGGCCTGCCTTACCTTTGCCGAAACGGCTTCTCCCATCCATGTGCTACGATATATCATTTACAGTAAAGCTCAAGGAACTGCCTGCTTATTTCCCTGATCTTGAAACAACAGGTCAGCTGGAACTTGATTTCAATGGTATGCATATCATGGGCCATAGCTTTAACCTGCATCCGATCATCATCAGGGACCGGGACAGCAAAAAATTTGCAGTGAGACCGATGGAATGGGGTGTCATTCCGTTTTATGTGAAAGACGAAAAGGGGTTTCTGCGTCAGCGGGCTTCGATGCTCAATACGCGCAGTGAACGGATCCTGGGCGATGAGAAAAGTTACTGGTATAAAATCCGCAACCGGCGCTGCCTCATACCGGTAACCGGAATATATGAACACCGGGCCGTTAAGGGATGGAAAAAAAAAGTGCCCTATTATATACGGCTAAAAGAGCAACCTGTATTTTTTTTGCCAGGACTTTATTCGGCTACAGAGCTGCCCGATACGGAGACAGGTGAAATGATCAGGCGGCAAACGTTCAGCCTGATTACCCGGGATGGCAATGACCTGATGAAAAAAATTCATAACGATGGGGAGAACCGAGGCCGTATGCCCCTGTTTCTTCCGCTGGAAATGTCAAAGGAATTCCTTGATGAAGAACTTTCACCGGAGCGTTACAGGGAAATTCTGCAATATGAAATGCCCGAGGCGCAGATGGATGCTATAACGGTCTACACCATACGAAGTGCAAAGCCGAGGCCTGACGGGGCAGAAAAAAATGTGTACTGGGAATGGGAAAAACTTCCTGAGCCCGGAACAGCCGATCCTGAATTAGTGTAGTCAAAAGCCGATCCTGAATTGGCGTAACCAAATGCTGATCCTGAAATGGAATAGTCAAACGCTGATCCAGTGCCGGCGTAGAGAAAATTTGCAATATTTATTGATAGACCCTCACGTAGTCAATATAGACATGTTGCGGGAGGGAACCGATATTCACTCCTTTTGCTCCTCCCCAGTCCCCGCCGAAAGCCAGGTTGAGGATGATAAACTGGGGGTTATCATATGGCCAATCCGCAGATCCGGAATGGTCATTAAGGAAAGTAAAGACTTTTTTCCCATCAAAAAACCAATCGATGCGGTCGGGAAACCACTCTATAGCATAAATATGGAAATCTTTTTCCGGCGAAGGATAATAGATCCTTGTGCCTTTGTCTGTTTTGCCGGAATGCTCGTTGAAATGCAGGGTGTCGGGCATAAAACCAACGTGCTCCATGATGTCGATTTCCCCGCAGGTGGGCCAGTCGACCGTAGTAATGTTGCTGCCCAGGGTCCAGATGGCCGGCCAGGTGCCCAGGGATGATGGAATTTTTGCGCGAATTTCGAATCTTCCATAAGTCCATGCTTGTTTTCCCTGGGTTTTTATCCGGGCCGAAGTAATGGGTTGCATGACTCCATTGACTTGTAAAGAATCGTTGCGTGCGGTAATATCCAGAATGCCATTCCATGCCTGTGCATTTTCCTTTCGCCCTGATGTATAATACTGCATCTCATGATTCGCTATAAAACCCGTATCATAATTCCATTTGTCCGGATCGGGCAATCCGTTTTTATCGAATTCGTCGTGCCATACGAGGTTGGTGTACTTGCCGGATCCGCCCGAAGATGGTTTTATCTGCGCTGTTGAATGAAATGAACAGGCGGATAAAATCAAAAACAAGGGGAGACCTAAACTGTATTTAAGAAAAGCTTTAGGCATGGTTGGGATTATTTATTTGATTACTTCATAATAGAGACAAGAAACGGAACCAAAGGCTTTTGACCGGATGAGTTTTAAATTGACCCTTGTCGTTAAATCGGAATACAGGGATTTTCCTTTGCCCAGTAAAACCGGTTCCAGTTTGATCCGGAATTCATCCACCAGGTTGTTTTTAACGAAATGAGCGGCCAGGGAAGCTCCTCCGAAGATTACCATATCACCGCCGGTTTCTTTTTTTAGTTGAGCGATGGTGGCCGACGGATCCGATATCGCCAGCCTGGAATTTTTCCAGTTCACTTCTTTGAGCGTATTTGAAAATACCCATTTGGGCGTGTCGTTCATCCAGTGGGCAAATGCCACGAGTTCCGGTTTACTGGCCGGATTTTCCGGTACAGTTGGCCAGAATTGTTCGAAGCCCTGGTACAGCTTTCGGCCGACCAGCATGGTATCCACCGTTTTCTGTAGATCAGGAATCAGGAATTCTCCAATGGCATCGTCGTCCATGGTTGCCCAGTCCAATTCATCGCCGGGACCGCAAACAAATCCATCCAGCGAAACATGCATAAATAAGATCACTTTTCTCATCATCGATCATTTGATCCCAAATTTATACTAATTACGCGGGACCCTAGGAATGACTATATCTGTTACAGGGAGCAGGGGTGAGTTTACGAATCTGAATATTTGAAAAGGAAGATTGAAAATATTTCCATTATCATTTTCAAGATTCCAAAATTTCGGTTCTTATCTTCGAAGACAATTTTGCATATGAAATCAATAGCCAGCTCCATTTACCTTTGTCTGATCGCTTCTCTCGCTCATGCACAACTTACGCCGGAAAAAAATTTTCCAACGGTGAAAACAGCGAATGGAATCCTAGAAGGCGTGCAGGTGTCGGGAATCAGTATGTTCAAAGGTGTTCCGTTTGCGCAGCCCCCCTTAGGTGAGTTGCGCTGGAAGGAACCACAACCTGTAAAAAACTGGGAGGGCATACGCAAAGCAGATCATTTCGCAGCCCGGGCAATGCAACTTCCGGTTTTCAGTGATATGCAATTCAGGTCTGACGGGGTGAGCGAGGACTGTCTGTATTTGAATATCTGGACTCCGGCAAAAACCGGGAAGGAGGAACTTCCTGTGCTTGTTTACTTTTATGGAGGCGGTTTTATTGCCGGCGATGGTTCTGAATATCGTTATGACGGGGAGTCCATGGCCCGTCGGGGAATCGTTTCAGTAACCGTGAATTACCGTTTGGGCATATTTGGTTTCATGGCGCACCCTGAACTTACTAAAGAATCCACGCACCATGCATCGGGCAACTACGGACTCATGGACCAGACTGAAGCCCTGCGCTGGATCCACAGGAATATCGCCGCGTTCGGAGGAAACCCGGATCATATTACGATTGCCGGTGAATCTGCAGGATCTTTTTCAGTGAGCGCCCAGGTCGTCTCACCGCTTCCCAGGAATTTATTTGCGGCGGCTATTGGGGAAAGCGGCTCCCTGATCGGATTCAAACCCCTGAACACGCTGAAGGAATCAGAAAAACTAGGGCAGCAATTTGCAGATAGTCTTGGAGCGCATTCCATAAAAGAAC
>DATCAO010000310.1:0-4177 GCA_036512575.1 Puia sp. | reverse complement strand
GTTCGTCGGTGACGATAAAATATTTCAGGTGGGGTTGCAGGGGAAATTCATATCGAAAGCCCACTCCGTCTTCAAAAACCCGGAAGATGATATTGAGCAGGCGGTTTTCGCTAACGGTGGACTCAAGACACACGGTCAGTTCTTCATAATGATTCCGCACGTCTTTGGTTTCACCCCAGACGGTCTGCCAGGTCTGGTCGAAAGATCTTCTTTCCGTTCTGATTACCTGGAAGGAACGGTCGAAAGAACTGTCAACATTCAATTTGAATCCGAGGCTTGAAGGAAGAATAACGGGTTTATTATTAAAATACACTGCATAAGACGGTATTCCACCTGTGATCAGGGTAAAGACCATTTTTATCTTACCCAGCGAAACGGTTTCTGATTGTTGTGCACGGGCTACGATAAACAGGCAAAGCAGACTGAACGAGACAAAGACTTTTTTCGTTTTCCTCATGTAAACGGACGGATTTTGGGATTAAGATACGGTTTTTAGTATAAAATGCTTCACGGAAAAGCGTCCCGGATGCCAACGGCGTTTACCGTTAATCCTTTAACCCGGCTTGCTCAACGAATGGTTAACGCAAAAGACTTTGTATTCAACGCATGTTTTTTAGGTTTCAGCATGTATAAAAATAGTGTTTAACAGGGGGTGTTATAGTTTAATTAAAGTTTTTTTTTCATGCAACACCGCTGATAACTAACTGCTTCAGATCAAGGGAATATCGTGTATATATTTAATGGCTTAACAGTTTATCCACCTCAAAAACGATTATGTATGAAAACAAAATTAGCAGGTCTCATTAGCCTGTTTGTGCTTTGCGCACAAGTGCATGTTCTCGCCGATGATGGTTCAGCAACCGTCAGTCAGAAAGTCATCAACGCATTCCAGGCTGCATTCCCTTCGGCCGAAAAAGTGGACTGGAGTGAAGATGGCGACCATTATTATGTTCATTTCAAGGATCATCATGTTTTATCCGAGATCGAGTACGATCATGAAGGAAATTTTATTTCCTCCGAAAGATATTATTCTGATGGTAGCCAGCTGCCCCTTCACCTGGTCTGGGACCTGCGCAAGAAATTTCAAAACAAAACCATCTACGGCATCACCGAAACGAATACGGAAGCCGAAACCTTCTACTATGTGAAGCTGCAGGATGCGAAGGAGTGGGTAACTGTGAAAGGTTCAGCAGATGGTATTGTGGAAGTGATTGAACGGTTTAACAAACAACAGTAGTCCGGACTCTCTTGAAACCCCCGGGTGGGTGCCATGGTAAATAGCCGGCAGGCTATTTACTTTTTTCATTTGGGCAGGCTCAGATGATATAGATCCCGTCGATGGTTTCGCCCCGGATGATTTTACTAAGTTTTTTGCAGAGTATATTGAAATCATCCGGTTTGGTTAAAAAATACCGGGCTCCCAGTTGCCGGGTCCTACTGATATCCTGCAGATTTTTTGAGGTGGTGAAAATGACAACGGGTATATCGCAGTATGCTGCCTGATTTTTCAAATACACCAGGCAGTCGAATCCATTCATCACGGGCATATTTAAATCCATGAAAATAAATTCCGGTGGCGGTGGTTCTTCCAGCTGACTGAAGGCTTCCCGGCAGCTCGAGGCCAATGCGCAGGTCAGCCCCGGATGCATCAGCTCTATCGCGTCCCGAAAAAATAACTGGTCGTCCGGATCATCGTCAATGAGCATGATCCTTTTAGCGTCTGTTTTCAATGGCAGGTTCTTTCGGTTTAAAGGATGATGCGTTCTCTGACAATATGGGAAAATACATTGAAAATACGGCACCTTCGCTGGTCTTTCCGGAAGCTGAAATAAATCCCCTGTGGTTTCGCATGATTTTTTTACAAATGGCCAGCCCGATACCGGTTCCGGCATATTCCTGCCGGCTGTGCAACCGCTGAAATAATTCGAAAATCTGGTTTTCATAGATCTGATCAAATCCGATCCCGTTGTCCCGAATATTTATCCTCCAGTAATATAAATTGTTTTCTCCCCCTTCCATGGGGAGGTCCCTGCCTGCCAGTTTTTCCACCATGATGTCAATCGACGGACGCGCAGAATCCCTGGTGTATTTTATGGCGTTCCCGATCAGGTTGGTGAAGAGTTGGTTGATCTGGAAGGGTATGGCCATCAGTACCGGCAATTGCCTGGCGGATATGATGATATTTTTCTGTTCAATCAATTCGGCGAATTCGTTTTTCACATCCGATAATACCTGGTTAAAATCCGTGGATTCAAAATTGGCCTGGCTGTTATTGGTTTGTGAGTAGGAGAGAAATGCATCAATTAAATGCTGCATCCGGTATGCCGCACTGATGATCCGGCTGAAATAATCTTTCGAAGCAACTGACAAATTTTCCTGATCCACTTCTTCAATACGTTTTGAAAAAGCAATGATTTTCCGCAGGGGTTCCTGCAGGTCGTGACTTGCGATATAATTAAAAGAAGCCAGCTCTGCGTTGGTCTGTTCCAATTCGGCAACAGATTGTTTCAGGGCCTGGTTGGCATAATTCAGGGACTGCGTTCTTTCAAAAACTTTTCCTTCCAGTTCCTGCATGAAATGTTTTTGATCCTGAATATTGGTACTGGTGCCGATCCACATCTGGATATTTCCATGCTTGTCTTTTTGTGGTATGGCCCGGCTGAGCTGCCACTGATATTCGCCCAGATGATTCCGGAACCGGTGCTCAAAAAGAAATTCATTTCCCGTGGCAACGGATTCAAACCACTTCCTGATATTTTCCTTCAGTTCATCGGGATGGACAATGGCAAGCCAGCCCCTGTTTTTCAGTTCTTCGAAACCCAGTCCGGAAAAATCATAAACGGCCTGGTTGAAATAATTCAGATTTCCATTTTTGTCGGTTGTCCAGATCAGTTGTGGCATGGCATTGGCCAGCAGGCGGAATTTGGATTCACTTTCCCTCAATTCGTCCAGCGCTATTTTTTGTGGGGTCACGTCCTGCACGATGCCATACATCCTCAGGATATTTCTGTCCTTGTCGGAAAGTATTTTTCCATAGGTGTTCACCCAGTGTATGGATTTATCGGGCCAGACAATCCTTACTTCATATTTGAGGGAACCCTCAGCAAAAGAATGCTTCACCGCATCGTCGCGAATGGGTTTGTCGTCGGGGTGGAAGCGGTTGATGAGGTCCTGGTGGCTTACTTGCTCTGTACTGCGGTATCCGAATATTTCTACCAGTCTTTCCGAGCTGATGAAATGCTGATTCTGTAAGTCCCAGTCAAAGGTTCCCATCCTGGCTGCTTCGATGGCCAGGCGCGACCGGCTTTCCGCTTCCTGGAGTTTATTCCGGGCGAGCACCTGCTCTGATACTTCATAACAAAATGCCAGGATTCCTTCTGTTTTTCCGGTTACATCTTTTAGTACCTGGCAGATGAAGGTGATGAATAATTGTTCAACGCCTTTACCACGATCCAGCTGGAGTGGCATTTCACGTCCGGTAAACGTGTTGCCGGTCCGGTACACATCATCCAGTATTTTGATAAAACCCTGTGCAACCGCTTCGGGAACAGCATCGCGGGCAGGAAGGTTTACGGGATTACGACCGCCGATCAGTTCCTGAAAGGGGTGGTTGGTAAATTCAAAAATATGATCCGGCCCTTTCAGGATGGCCAGCATGGCGGGAGCCTGGTGAAAAAAATTATGGATGACTGCCTGTCCGTCTTCGGCCTTCATTCTTAACGCGGTTTCATTCCGTAACCTGAAATAAGCAATGGTTACAAATGAAATGGCCAGAATGGAAAACAACAGGGAATACAGGGGTGTAAGAAAAGCGGACCTGTCTTTGTCCTGCATTCTCCGGAACAGGAGGTCGTCTTCTAATCCATTCATTTCATTGATCTGTCCCTGTATCTTATTGATGATGGCCTGTCCCTGAAAGCGATAAGCTGAAATCATTTCTGCGGGCTCCGCAGCGGCAGCAAATTCCCAGTGCAGGTTGTTCAACCAATCCCGCAATCCCGCATAGATCTGTTGCATTCTCAATTGTTGATTGGGGTTGTCGCGGGTAAGGGAATCCAGTTCCTGTACGATCCGGTAAACCGCCAGGGAGTCCTTTTCCAGCTGAAGAATAAACAGATTCGTATGCGTGCGAATCGAATCCTGCTGACTGCTTTCTGCTTCCCTGAGCAGGGAACGG
>DATCAO010000309.1:0-2251 GCA_036512575.1 Puia sp. | reverse complement strand
GTGCCAAACCGGATACGGCAAAACAATTCATCGTATTGCGCAGTGAGAATGATCCGCGTAACGCCCTGGTCAAGTGGATAACGGTGAACAATGCCACCGGATATAATATATACTGGGGCATCGCGCCGGACAAGCTCTATAATAATGTGATGGTGTATAACGACAACCAGTATTATTTTAAACCCATGGACAGGGACCGGACTTATTATTTTTCGATTGAATCGTTTAATGAAAACGGTATCTCTGAAAAAACAAAACCTGTAGAATCGCGGGTTCCTGAACAAAAACCCTGACATAAAAGAAAGAGCCCGTTGTCGAATTGAAAACAAAACGCTGAGGGAAAAGAAAAGATCCATTATGGAATAGAATATGTTCACCCGTTTATTATGAAAAAAATAATCAGACCCTTACTGTTGTCCGCCATCCTTTTGATGGTCGGCCGATGCATGGCCCAGCCATTTGCTGAAGACATAGCGGCATTTAAAAAACAGGACCAGCTTCACCCGCCACCGTCTGACGCCATTCTATTTGTTGGCAGTTCATCTTTTACGAAATGGAAAGACGTGGGTGATTATTTTCCGGGATATACCATCATCAACCGGGGTTTCGGCGGATCGACGCTGCCTGATGTAATCCGTTATGCTGATGAGATCATTATTCCTTATCATCCCAAACAGGTGGTGATCTATTGCGGTGATAACGACCTCGCTTTTTCTGATGCGATCACCGCCGACAGTGTTTTGGAACGGTTCAGGGTTTTATTTGAAGGAATCCGGTCCAAATTACCGGGAGAGAACATCGTATATATATCTATCAAACCCAGTCCCAGCCGGGTGAGGCTGAAGGAAAAAGTGGATCAGGCCAACCTGCTGATCAAGACTTATCTTTCCCTGAACCGGAACACGGCTTATGTAGATGTGTACCATAAGATGCTCAACCCGGACGGGTCCATCATGAGCAATATTTTTCTGGAAGACAGTCTGCATATGAACGCATCGGGTTATGCGATCTGGCAGAAAGCCATATTACCATACTTATCAAAATAAAACGAAATGAAAAAGGTTCTAACGATTGTATCTGCCCTACTGATCAGCTGCCTGCTCAGGGCACAGGATACTAAAATGAATGAATATGTCAGCAGGCTCATGAGCCAGATGACCCTGGATGAAAAGATTGGTCAGCTCAACCTGGTAACGCCTGGTGGTGCGGTCACAGGTTCCGTCGTCAGCAAAGGCGTGGATGATAAAATCCGCCAGGGCCTGGTGGGCGGGTTGTTTGGAATTACCGGTCCGGATAAAGTAAGGCAAGCACAGGATATTGCCGTAAAAAATTCGCGCCTGCATATTCCGCTGATCTTCGGGCTGGATGTCATTCACGGGCACAGAACAATGTTCCCGATTCCGCTGGGACTTTCCTGCACCTGGGATACTTTGCTCATCGAAAGGGCGGCGCGAATTGCAGCACGTGAAGCCAGTGCAGACGGGCTGGCCTGGGCATTTTCGCCCATGGTGGATATTGCCCGTGATCCGCGCTGGGGAAGGGTTTCAGAAGGATCAGGGGAAGATCCCTATCTAGGTTCGGTGATCGCTGCTGCTGTGGTTCGCGGATACCAGGGAAAGGATTTGCGCAATAATGAAACGGTTATGGCCTGTGTAAAACATTTTGCTTTATATGGCGGCGCTGAAGCAGGAAAGGAATACAATACGGTTGACATGAGCCGGATCAAAATGATGCAATATTATCTTCCTCCTTACAAAGCAGCCATTGATGCCGGATCCGGATCCATCATGAGTTCATTCAATGAAATTGACGGTATACCGGCCACGGGTAACCGCTGGCTGCTGACCGATCTGCTGCGTAAACAATGGCATTTCAATGGCATGGTCGTTTCGGACTATACATCCCTCAATGAAATGGAAGCCCATGGCATGGGTGATTTATCAGCTATATCTGCTTTGGCCCTGCATGCAGGGCTGGATATGGATATGGTGGGCGAAGGATTTCTGACCACGCTGAAAAGCTCATTGAAGCAGGGAAAAGTAACACAGCAGGAAATTGATCAGGCCTGCCGTCGAATTCTCGAAGCAAAATATAAACTGGGATTATTTTCTGATCCGTACAACCGGATGAATGCGGACAGGGCTGCGAAGGAGCTGCTCTCGGGCGATAACCGGAAAGCCGCCCGCGAAACAGCCGTGCGCAGTTTGGTATTGCTGAAAAATGATCAGCAACTTCTTCCCCTGAAAAAAAC
>DATCAO010000308.1:0-2294 GCA_036512575.1 Puia sp. | reverse complement strand
TCTTCAATTGATTCATATCCAACGGAAGAAAAAATAAGTATGTCGTTACCCGCCGGAACAAGGATACTGAAATCACCGGCAGAATTCGTACTCGTGCCGGTTGAAATTCCTTTTATTGTAACCGTTACGCCAGCTACCGGGCTTTTTTTCGAATCGATAACCTTCCCTGTTATTTTCTTTTGTGCCAGTGCCTGCAGTCCTAGACACATCACGAATAGAAACGTAAAACTGTGTGTGATCCATTTGGATTTCCATTTCATAAGCTGTAGTTTTATAATATTGAGTAAAAGAAAATACTAGTCTTGCAAAACAGGCTCCCCGAATTTCTGAATCACCAGAGCCGCTGCCGATATTAGTCCGGCATCGTGGCCCAGATTGGAAATCTTTATTTCCATAAATTCCGCAATCCTTGGAATACAGTACCGATTCAAAGCCTGCTGCATCGGAGCCACTAATATCTTTCCTACCTGGGCCCCCCTTCCACTAAGCACAATGAGTTCGGGATTAATAATATGCGTCAGAATGGCAACGGCTTTCCCAATTTTAGAACCAACATCACTCAATAGTTCGATCGCATACTGATCTCCCTGATTAGCGGATTGCATAATAAATTCAATCATCTGATCAGGATCATCTGTGGCCTTCAGGTTTGAAATACTGCCCTTTCTGATTTCTTCAATTGCCTTTTTCGCAACAACACGCAGACTGGCTTCGGTTTCCAAACAGCCTCTCTTTCCGCATTCACAAAGAATATTACTTTCTGAAATCGGAATATGACTCAGCTCACCAGCAAATCCATTGCGACCCCGGAAAAGGGCACCACTAATGATCATGCCCAAACCAATGCCCCATCCGATATTGATGACCATTACATTTTCACGTCCCTTAGCCAGGCCGAATTTCAGTTCAGCTAAAGCGATCATATTGGAATCGTTTTCAATATGAACCGGAATATGCAGAGAGCGTTCGATATAATTCCGCATACTTTCATCAGAGAAAGTATAGAAATAGGAATGGTTAATACCCTTTTCATTATTTACAAATCCGGGCATACCAATACCCGCAGCTATAATTTTGCTTCGGTCGATTTCATACTTGTCCAAATATTCATTTACTGTACTCACCAGTATATTCAATGAATCCTTATTATCCAATAATTTTAGTTCAAAGTTTTTAACGGGATGAACATAGTTGCGAAACATATCCATCAAAGCAATTTGTGTATACAGCTGATCTATAGAAATAGCCAGTATATACATATTTCCGGGTTTTAGGGAATACATCTGTGGCGGTCGTCCACCCTGAGATGGTGCAAGTCCTTTTTCAAGGACAAAGCCTTCGGAAATCAATTCGTAAATGGTTTTGCTGATGAGGGGAATACTTCTTCCCAGGGCTTCACTTAAATCATTACAGGTGGCGGTTTCAGAAAAGTACATTTCCTGAATAATCTGATTTTTTAAGGTGGTATTAAAGAGAGAGGTATTGCTTAGAAACATTCAGTTGCTTTTAACAATATTTTGTGAACTTAGTAATAACATTCAAAAGTCTGGCTGAATTTGTAAAATATTTATTAACTTAAATTTAAAATATATTGCAAAAAATATTCAAGGTATTCATTATCAATGCATTATATTTTATAAAAGGATTTTTAAATATCGAAATTATACAGAAGTCAGAATTTGTTAGCCAAAGATCTATGTCTAATAGAGGGAGAAAATTTTTATCACAATGAAGTTTAATAAAAACCTACTGCTATTTGATAAAATAATTTTTAAGTCAGAAAGGAGCTAGTAATTACTTAATAATCAACCTGTTCCGGAACAAATACTCTAGAGTAAAATATGTCCTCGACTTGAAAACGAATAGAAGAGTATGAAGTGATTAGTAACGAAGTATTTTTCCCCCTTTGTATTTTCCAAGTTTTTTAACGCTTTCTTTCACTTTTATTGACGCACAAATAACGCACTGATTGGAGGTGATACGTCACGAACAGACCTGCAAGGCATTAAAAAAAACCTGGATGAACTGGAAAGTAATTAGATTGGAAATAACGGCCTGGTGTAGTGTATCTAAATTAAATTTTGTGAGCTGCGAAATAGCATTCGTTCCAATTGATTAATAATTCTTTATCATGTTGTAATTGGCCACAGAATCTGGCCACAGAACCAAATTTATAGATCATTTTTCTTTATCTTAGTCCATGTAAGTCCTTTATTTACTTGGGTTTACAGAATCAGAAACGTTTTATAGGAAAACTTCTAAGCAGCAGGCCATTGGTTCGAATCCAATCCGGT
>DATCAO010000307.1:0-4407 GCA_036512575.1 Puia sp. | reverse complement strand
CAAATTCTAGATGGCCAGCTCGTATCCCGTACAATCAAGGAGCGTCTCAAAATGGATGTTGCCGCCCTGGTGGCGGAAGGAAAAAAAATCCCGCATCTTGCAGCAGTGCTGGTAGGTAATAACGGGGCCAGTGAAACCTATGTGGCCGCCAAAGTAAAAGCCTGTGCCGAAGCAGGTTTTAAGTCCACCATGATCCGCCTCGAGGAATCTGTTATGGAATCAAAACTTCTTTCAGTGATCGATGATCTGAATAAGGACATGGATATTGATGGCATCCTGGTTCAGTTACCCCTGCCCAAACATATTTCAGATGAACACGTCATTCTGGCCATTGATCCATCCAAGGACGTGGACGGGTTTCATCCCGTCAATGTGGGCAAGCTCGTTCTTGGAAAACCCAGTTTTGTTTCAGCAACGCCGCATGGCATCATGCTTTTACTGGAATACTATAAGATTAAAACAGCCGGAAAACAGGCCGCTGTCATTGGCAGAAGTAATATCGTGGGACGGCCCATGAGTATTTTGCTGAGTGCAAATACAACACCAGGCAATTGCACAGTGACCCTCTGTCATTCGCATACCCACAACCTCAAAGAAATTTGCCTGAACAGTGATATTATTGTTGCCGCCCTTGGCAAACCTGAATTTGTCCGGGCCGACATGGTAAAAGAAGGCGTTGTAGTGATTGATGTTGGCATCACCAGAGTTCCTGATGCCACTAAAAAAACTGGTTTTGCTCTTAAGGGCGATGTTGACTTTGCTGCAGTTTCCCCGTTATGCAGTTTTATTACGCCCGTGCCCGGTGGGGTGGGGCCCATGACGATTGCCGCGCTGTTGAAAAATACCTTTACCGCTTTAAAGCGAAAATATTGAAAATGATTTCCGGATCCACCATGGCTGTTACTCATTCCCTTCCCCTGGTAGAAGCTTTTTATACCATCCAGGGAGAGGGTTATCATCAGGGAAAAGCAGCCTATTTTATCCGCCTGGGCGGTTGTGATGTAGGATGTGTATGGTGCGATGTAAAAGAAAGCTGGGATGCGTCTGCTCATGCGCTTCAATCCGTTTCGGAAATTATTCACCGGGCCCGGAAATTCCCGGGCAGGATTGCTGTGGTTACCGGTGGTGAGCCCTTAATGCATGATTGCGGATTGCTGACAGACGAATTACAAAAGGCAGGATTTCACACCCATATCGAAACCTCAGGAGCTTATCCACTCAGCGGAAACTGGGATTGGATCTGTCTTTCACCAAAAAAATTTAAAGCACCATTGAACGGTCCAGTCGAACAGGCGGACGAACTCAAAGTGGTCATTTATCATCCGGGTGATTTCTTATGGGCCGAGTCCTACGCCGAAAAAGTAAAACCAGGATGCCGTCTTTTTTTACAACCCGAATGGAGCAAAAGAGAAACCGTTACTCCATTGATTAACGATTATATCCTGACCAATCCTAAATGGGAATTCTCTCTCCAACTTCACAAGTATATTCACCTTCCCTGATTCACCTCCATACTCCCATACTCCCATACTCCCATACTCCCATACTTTCTTTTTATCTTTATAGTTAATAGTTCCCATGAAATTTCTTTGTCCGGCTTTATTGATTATGCTTTTCCATTTTCATTTACAGGCACAATACGATCCAGCCAAAGTGGATAAGAAAGCAGCAAAACTTTATCTCCAGTCGCAGCAGCAGGCAGGCGACGACAATTTCGCCGCGGGAATCGAATCCCTTAAACAGGCTGTAGCCATCGACAACCGATTCGAAGATGCGTGGCTTTCGATGGCCGGTATGTACGGAGAACTTAAAAACTACCAGGCTGCCGTTGACAATTACCAGATTGCCCGTTCGATCGATAGTATATATTTCAAAGATTACAGTCTGTCTTACTCAATCGATCTGGCAGGTCTTGGCAGATTTGAAGATGCGCTGGCTGCAGTCAACGATTTCAAATCCATTCCCAACCTCAACACCTCTTCCCTGCGTTCCGCAGCGTACCGTAGTAAAACCTATCAGTTTGCCATTGATTACGCGGCAAAAAAAAATACTACAGATTATAAATTCGAACCCCGCAATCTGGGCGATAGCATCAATACCGCAGTGTCAGAATATTTTCCCTCGATCAGCCTCGATGGCAAACACCTGGTTTTTACGCGAAGGGTAAACGGCATCAACGAAGATTTTTATCAGTCGGATCGTTTGGAAAACGGTTGGTCGCACGCCAGGTCCCTTCCGGGAAATATCAACAGCAACAACAATGAAGGTGCGCTGAATATTTCACAAGACGGACAATGGCTGATCTTCACCGGCTGTAATTTTCAAAATGGTTTTGGCAGTTGCGACCTCTTCATTTCCTATCTCAGTCCGGAGGGCTGGACAACCCCGGAGAATATGGGACCGAATTTCAACACGGAATTTTGGGAATCAGCGCCTTCCCTGTCAACAGACAAAAGGGATTTATATTTTACCAGCAACAGACCCGGCGGATATGGCGGTAATGATCTTTATGTAAGTCACCGTACTGAAAGCGGCCGCTGGTCTCCTCCGGAAAACATGGGTCCCTCCATCAATACGGCCGGAGATGAGAGTGCGCCATTCATTCATGCCGACAACAGCTCTCTGTATTTTACTTCGAATGGCCTGCCGGGATATGGCGGAGACGATTTGTTTGTCGTCCGGAAAAAAGCCGATGGCAGCTGGGGTGTTCCGGAAAATCTTGGGTATCCCATTAATACCATCGAAAATGAAGGAAGCCTGGTTGTAGCTGCAGATGGAAAAACCGCTTATTATGCAAGTGACCGGGCCGACAGCCGCGGTCAGCTTGATCTGTACACTTTCGAGCTGCGCAGCGATGTTCGCCCGGTTCAGACTTTCTGGGTGAAAGGCAGGGTGTACGACAAAAAAACGGGCAAAGGACTGCCCTCTTCTGTAGAACTCGGCGATCTTAGCAATAAGCAAATCATCAGCAAACTGCAGACCGACGAAACAGGGAATTACCTCACTACCCTGCCTTTGGGAAAAGACTATGCATTCAACGTAAACCGTAAAGGCTATTTATTTTTCTCTGAGAATTTTATGCTTACCCATGGGTCTGCCGACTCCACGTATCAAATGGATATTCCGCTGCAACCCATCGAAGCGAACGCCAGTATCATCTTAAAAAATATTTTCTTTGATATAAACAAATACGATCTGAAACCTGCTTCGCAGATCGAACTGGACGACCTGATCAAATTGCTAAAGGAAAACCCGCTGGTAACAATCCAGATCAACGGCTATACCGATAATGTGGGCAAACCGGCAGATAATTTATTGCTTTCTGAAAACAGGGCAAAATCAGTGGTCAGCTACCTGACGTCAAAAGGAATTGATCCGAAACGTTTGTCTTATAAAGGATATGGGGAGGCACAACCCGTCAGCCCCAATACAACAGAAGAAGGCCGGGCAAAAAACAGACGCACGGAACTAAAGGTTTTGAAAATAAACTGAATGGTAAGTTGCCGGAAAATAAGGGCCAGGTGAAAAATACTTTTTTGTTCCGGGTGAATACCACATCTTTTATTCCAGATCATCATGTAGGTTTGAAAAAAATGCTTTGCAGCCGGACCTTCTTTACCTGATCAGCCTCACGCGCGTTTCGCATGTGGGATGCATTCACGCTAAAACCCTGCTACGGCATTTTGGTTCGGCAGAGGCCGTCTTTAAAGCACCTGTTCAGTCACTGGAAAAAATTAATGGTATTGGAAAAATCAGGGCGCGTTCTATAAAAACCTTCCGTGATTTTGGCGGATCTGAAAAGGAAATGGCCTTCCTGCAACGCTATGGCGTGCGCGCACTCACCCAAGCGGATGCAGATTATCCGCAAAGGCTGCTGCCAGCATACGACGCACCCGTACTCCTTTTTTTTAAAGGAAGCTGTGACCTCAATCCTCCCCGCGCCATTTCCATCGTTGGCACCCGGAGAAATTCGGAATACGGAAAGCAGGTCACAGAAAAACTCATTCAGGACCTGAAACCCTATGGTGTGATGATCGTAAGCGGGCTGGCATTCGGCATCGATGCGATTGCACACAGACAGGCATTGAGACAGGGACTTCCGTCCATAGCCGTACTGGCCCACGGACTGGCCTCGTTGTATCCGCCCGAGCACAGTGAACTTTCCAGGCAGCTGATCAAACAAGGCGGTCTGCTCACGGAATACATTAGTGAAACAAAAGCAGACAAACACCATTTTCCGATCCGGAACCGGATTGTTGCATCCATCAGTGACTGCACGCTGGTGATGGAGACCGCCGTGAAAGGAGGCAGCATGATTACGGCAGACCTGGCCAACGGGTATCACCGGGAAGTTTTTGCCTGTCCGGGAAGAACAACCGATTTCAAAAGCACAGGTTGCAATTGGCT
>DATCAO010000306.1:0-2058 GCA_036512575.1 Puia sp. | reverse complement strand
CGCGTTATGAGAAAACGAATCTTGTTTACCGCAATTTGTATTTTCAGCAGTTATTTTTTATTTGCGCAGGAAACCACCTGTCAAATTTTTGGAACAGTTACCGATGGTAAAACAGGTTTGGATGGTGCATCTGTGGTCGCATTGCACGTGCCATCCGGCACCAAATACTCCACAACAACGCGTAAGGATGGGCGATTC
Source organism: Puia sp. (assembly GCA_036512575.1). Lineage (GTDB taxonomy): Bacteria > Bacteroidota > Bacteroidia > Chitinophagales > Chitinophagaceae > Puia. The sequence goes on along the minus strand of DATCAO010000306.1, from coordinate 1,860 downwards.
AATCTGCCCGGACTTCGAATTGGCGGCCCATACACAGTCTCCATTAGTTATGTTGGATATAAGGCTGATCAACAGGAAAACATAAATCTTGTTCTCGGGCAGGATTATACAGCTGATTTCTCACTTAAACCGGAATCAAATCAGTTGTCTGAAGTTGTGGTCACTTCCAACCTTCAAAATAAAATTTTCAGCAGCAGCCATACCGGAAGCCAGGAAATTATTACGAACACCGAGATACAACGGCTGCCGACCATCAACCGGTCTATTGCTGATTTTACCAAACTGGAACCGACTGCTAACCCCACTTCTTTTGGAACCAGTTTTGGCGGACGGAGTGCGCAGTACAATAATATCACCGTTGATGGCGCAAACTTCAATAATGGATTTGGCCTTTCCAGTACTTTGGGAGGCCAGACGGGTGCGCAGCCGATCAGCCTGGAAGCTATCGACCAGGTGCAGGTAAACGTTTCGCCTTACGATGTGAGGCAGGGCGGTTTTACAGGAGCAGGAGTAAATGCAATTACTAAAAGCGGAACAAACAAATTCATTGGGGCGGTATATACTTATTTAAAAGGACCCGGCACGCAGGGTTATAATGTGGAAGACGTCACTGTTGCCAGGTCGCCGTTTAGTTTTAGTACTTATGGTGTTTCATTGGGGGGCCCAATCATCCAAAATAAATTGTTTTTCTTTTTCAACTATGAGGAAGTAAAGCAAACCGCTCCCGCATATAGCGTAGTGGCCAGCGGCGGACCTCAAAACCTGGCACCGAGCGCGGGTGTCGCTTCCCAGGCCAACTATGATTCCCTGACTGCGCTCGCAACGTTCCTGAAATCCAAATACAATTACGATCCCGGATCGTTTCAGGGATATTCCTTTACATCGGCCAGCAAAAAAATTACGGCAAGAATTGATTTTAATATCAACAGCAAGAATACACTGATACTAAAATTCAACTATCTAAGGTCCAATTCAGAGCAACCACAGAGTGCCAGCAGATCCGGTAATGGTTTTGTGCGCGGTCCGTCTTCGCAGAATTATACATTTGGTCTTCCATTCAGTGGCAGCAAATATGTGATCAACAATAATTTTGATATTTATCTGGCTGAACTCAATACGAGGTTTAGCAAAAGCTTATCAAATAAATTCCAGATAGGTTATACCAAAGAAAGAGATCCGCGCGCACCCGGTGTGCCCGGAACAACGATGCCTTTGATTGATATCCTGAGCGGAAGTAATATTTACACTTCGTTTGGCTATGAAAATTTCACCTACAATAATCTGATCAATACGGATGTTTATCAATTGTCCGACATCGTGACTGTTTATAAGGGTCCCCATGAGATAACAATTGGTACCCAGGATTACTCCAGGAAATATGCCGATGCCTTTGTGCCCAGTTTTGCGGGTAATTATCAGTACCCTTCGTTGACGGCATTTTATAATTCGGCCAACACGGTTGGTAATGCGAACAGTTACTACCAGCAATGGTCGAATATTCCGGGCGGCACTTTCCCATTTTATTATGCGGGCTCTACGGAACTGGGATTCTTTGTTCAGGACAAATGGCGTGTGAAAAGCAATTTCACAGTTACCTACGGTTTACGGTTTGATATGACTATTTACAAATCCCTGTTCCTCGACAATCCATACTTTGATAAACTGACTTTCAAGGATGGCGCTACTTATGATATTGGTAAGGCTCCGGGTAATGCTGTTTTACTTTCTCCAAGGGTTGGTTTTAACTGGGATGCACTTAGCGACCGGACCCTTCAGGTCAGGGGCGGATTTGGAATTTTCTCAGGTCCTCCGCCTTTTGTATGGCTGGCCAATCAGGGCGGCAACAACGGTGTATTGATA
>DATCAO010000305.1:0-3581 GCA_036512575.1 Puia sp. | reverse complement strand
AAGCGATCTCTACTTTTGTTTCCCTGTTTTTAATTATCATTACTGCTGCCACCAGCGCCGTTCTTTACCTGAATGAGAATTTCGTTCTCTCCGCAGGTCTCTGCATCGTCTGGATCATCTCCCTGACCTATTGGATCGGATCTGCCGCCGGTATACAACTGATGAACCAGAACAAGCATGTTACGCAAAACGCTTAATACCCTGTACCCGCCACAGACGCGTAACGCGCAGCAACTGGTTAAGGAATAAAATAAAAATGCATGGGCCTGAGCCCATGCTATAGAAAACTTCTCTGAATATTTTTGGACGGTTAAACTGCGGTATCGGGCTGACGACGGATGGTAAATAAAAACTTACCATCTGTTGTCTGCTCAAATTCTCTTTAGTGTTTTATCACTTCATATTCTACCCTCCGGTTGATCTCCCTTCCGGCAGGATTATCCTTACCATCGATGGTTTCAGGAGCTAACGGGCAACATTTTCCCATGGCTTTTCCTACCAGCTGATTCTGCGAAACACCCCTGCTAATCAGATAATGAATACAGGCATTCACCCTGCGTTTGGCGAGACCCAGATTATACTTCACACCACCGATTCCGTCTGTATAACCCAGCACCTGAATAACCATATCCGGATTATTCTTCAGGATTACAGCAAGTGAATCCAGGTTATCATGTGCTGAATCGCTGAGTTTGGCCTTCTTGTAAGCAAAGTTTCCAACACGGGATGACCTGGCAAGGGATTTCAGCAATTGCTCGATTTCTTTTTCAGGATAAGTAACCTTCTTCAGACAAATATATTCGTTCATCAAAGAATCCTTGCCGGGATGTGTTTTCAGATTGTAGTCCTTATGGGAAGGATCATATCCAGCCAGCGTGGCACTGACTTTGAAATGGCCAGAATTATGCAATTCAATTTTGTAATGCCCGGCCGTGTCTGATTTAAATTTTCCCAATATACGGCCGGGATGCCTGAGATCAGTAACTGTCAACGTGGTATTGGACAGGGGTTGTCCGTTTTTACAATCGGTTACATTTCCAAACAAATATTGCGCATTATTTTCTCTTACTGAAAAAAGAGCAAGGCAGCATTCTGAAGATCTGTCGGAGCTGATCCAACCCGTATTCCAAACATCATCTTCATCTGTTCCCAGATAGTACAGATCATCTTTGGAGGAATTTAAAGGTGCTCCAGCATTTTCAGGTTTTTCCCAACCGTTCAGCCCAAAATTACCCTTGGCATAGTAAATATCAAATCCGCCCATGCCGACGCGGCCATTACTTGAAAATACCAGTGTGCGCGTCTTTTCATGCAGGTAAGGAGCCTCTTCATCCCCTTCACTATTGATTACATTTCCGAGGTTTCTGATCTGGATGGGTTCCATACTAGTATCCAGTAGGGAAGCCCAAAGATCGTAACCCCCAGAACCGCCCGGACGGTTTGAAGAGAATATTAAATATCGACCATCCGCAGTGAGACAGGGCTGCGCGCTGTTTGTGCCTTCTTCATTAATCGGATCGGATGCCTTTACAGGCATAGACCAGCCTTTGGAGCCAAAGCGACTCATATAAATGGCAGACCTGGTTTGATTATTTTGTTTAGTCCACCTGGTAAAAAACATAACCTTACCATCATGACTAAACGAAGCCATCCCCTCATGTGCGCCCACCTCGGATGCAAAATCGATCGGGTCGGCGTTTACCAGTGGGTTTTCAGCATTCACAGATTCAAACAACGTATTCAGATATTTTTTTTCACCGGTGTTTTCTTTTTCTTCCGTAATGCCAGTAAAAACAAATCCATCTGCTCTTTGTGCGAGCGCATAGCCTGATGAAGGGTCTTTACCCTTCATTTCATTTAAAACAAATTGGTCGTTTATTCGGTCAGACTGCTGTTGTATAAATTTCAGATCCTCCAGTTCCCTGTCGGCACCAAGCAGCAGATCATCCATTTCTGTATGTTTTTCCAGAAAAGCGGTAATCTGCGCCAATGCCTCTGCATAATGCTGATTGGCGCGCAGGGAAACGGCATACCAGTATTGCGCGTCAGGATATGCTTTTCCGGAAAATCCTACTGCCTCCTTGTAATATTTTTCTGCTTTCTGGTAGTCGTTGATCATTCGGTAGCTTTCAGCCAGCTGGTAAACAGCTTCCTGATGGGGGTCCAAATTAGTTTTACCTTTCACTTTTTTTTCAATGGCGAAAGGAGTAGAACGAGGCCTGGAATTTTTTTCGGTCGCCAGATATTTTTCAAAAACAACAGACGCCTCGTAAAAGTTTTTGGCTTTAAATAGGTTTTCAGCCTGGTTAAAATAACCGATGCCCGTTTGGGCGTGGCTACTAACCAAGGTCATAATCATCGCCAGGACTATTACCAGACATCTCGCATATGGTTTGGTATTCACCATGAAAAATATTTTATAGGATTCCATTTTCATATATATCAAAAACGCGGGCACCAGAATCTGGGCACGCCTGTATTCGATTTTCTTTTGCCAACATAAGAAATAGAAATTTCCAGACTGTTGCCCTTACTTCCGGCAGCAGACTTAGCCGATGCATCTACGTCGTAACTCACGCCAAATGTGAGTCCTTTGTAATAAAATCCTGCAAACGGCGTAATCGCATCACTGATGCGGTAATAAGCGCCGAACATCACATCCGTATTTTCATTGGCATATGCCTGAAAGTATACACCACCCATTCTTTCCTGTGCATCACCCTGCTTCATATATATGGCTGTGGGTACAATGGTCAGCTGGTCGGAGGCATTGATCCGGACGCCAGCCTGTGCACTGTAGCGCACATTGAGTTTGGACTGATTCTGATCAGTCAAAAATGGATTTACAGGTTGTGTGATATGATAAGCCGAAATGCCTCCGAAAAAGCTGGCAGTCTGATTCGGTGTGGCATCATAATATGCGATACCCGCTCCTGCATCAAACGAAGTAACCTGCGGTTTTAAAAAAGTTTCGCCCGAATTTCCGGAAGCATCGTAACCCACACCGGAGACCCACTGACTACCGAACTGCATTTTGTTAATATCAAATTTCCGACTGATAAATCCCAGTTGCATAGCCATCACCAGATAATGGTCTGCATTTTTTCCAAATCTGACTCCGGTATAAGCAAAAGTCAAGTATCCGTTGGTAAAACTGTATGCTCCGTCGTTGGAAGCCTGGTTGATCAGATTAAAACCAAAGTTGGCATTGATTTCCGTCGTTTTCTCAGCAGAAATACCCTTGGTATTGAGTGTATTCCCATATTGGCTTCTCCAAATGCCAGAAATCCTGTAATCCCCGTCGAATGCGCCCGTAAATGCTGGATTCATCGTCATTGGCTGTATATAGTACTGGGAGAAATGCGGATCCACCTGTGCATCCAGGTCTTTCACCCAAATGCAGGCCAGCAGCACCATACAGCAAATTCTCCCAATTGCATGTTTTTTCATATAGTTTAGTTTCGTCCCGTTAAATACCGGACTTTATTTTATCTGATCAGGTTTACGGTTCCTTTTCGTTTCATCGTCGCATTATTATAGAATGTTACCTGAGCCACGTATACGTACACACCCACAGCTTG
>DATCAO010000304.1:0-4839 GCA_036512575.1 Puia sp. | reverse complement strand
ATCGATATAGAGAATCGCCAAAACCAGTTCCGCATTCTCATCCGAAGGCAGGAGTTTTATGATTCGCACCGGTGTTCCCTGAACCATATCCGTACCGCCATCCAGCGCCTGGTAGTGACTATTCACTAAACTATAAAGACTTATGCTTACGGTTTCTTTGGGCACCAGTGAAATGCCGTTTTCATTTTTGATCTTAATCTTATCGGGTTTCTTATAATAGATTTTCACTTTTGCGTCCGGAACTTTCAGAAAGGAAATTTCTGTTTTCAAAAAGGCATCGGCTTCATAGTCGTTGATCTTTTCCAGTTTGTCCCGGATCTGTCTCACCACCGCCGCCGGCTCCTGTGCATAGCCCAATTCCATTTTGAAAAAAAGAGGAATACAGATCAAAATAAAAACTTTCAACATAAAATATTTTATCATCTTACTATTTATTGCCTTACGCCTTAAGCCTTACGCCTTAAGCCTTACGCCTATGAAAGAATGTCTTTCCTATTAAATACGTAGATCGCGGCCGAAACGAAACCGACGATATACAACACCAGGATCCCACAACTTTTCGCGATCGCACGAATATTTTCCACAGTCCCCGAAATGGCCGCACCCCCGGCATCGACCTTACTGTAGAAAAATCCTTTCCAGGCCAGCATATGCGAAGTGAACAGAAAGGGTTTGATGGTGCGGTCGTATAAAGGGATCTGCATTTCAGATAAAATCGTAAAGATGATCACGATGCTGATGGTGGACACGATGGGCCCGATGGAATTATCAGCAAACACCGAGAGCAGGAAGGCCAGGGCTGCAACCGTGGTCAGCGCCAGGGTGGCAAAAGCAAATGCAGCCGCATATCTCCACAATACATCATTACTCCGGATGATTTCGAGTGCATCATTGCGCGCGATCAGGATATCATTGGTGCTAAACAACAGGATGCTGAGCAGGAGGGCAACGAAAGCCAGCCAGATCAGGAGCAGCGCCGTGTAAATGACGGTTGCGAAAAACTTGGCCAGCATCAGCCCGGTACGGCTGACGGGTTTGCTGGCGATCAGCCGGAGCGTACCCATATTGGCTTCCCCGGCGACGGAATCTCCGGCCACCAGCGCGATCAATAAGGGAATATGGATCAGCAATAAATTCAGGATCACGAAGCAGACAAAATATCCATTCAGGATATGGGTATAGGGAATATCGAGCGAATCTTTCAGACTGCCTACGATAAATTCAATATAAGATTGCCCGTCTGATTTCAGCGCAATCTGTATAATAATCACCATCAGGGCGATCGCACCGAAACTGATATAGGTTCTCGGCTTGCGGAATATTTTCAGAAGTTCAATCTGTAAAAGCGGCCACATATTGATTCATCCGGGTTAGTGATAAAAAATAAGCTTCCAGGGAGTTCTTCACCTGCAGGGATAAAACAGGCACCTGCCATTCCACCAGCTGGCGGTTCAGATCCGGGATCAGTTCCCTGGGCATTTGAAAAACCATGGTATGTTTAGTGGTTTTTTGTAAATAGGAAGACCATTTTGTGGACTCCAGCAATACCACGGCATTCGCCGGATCGTCCACCTCCAGTTCAACCACGGTTTTTGCCGGATCAATGAGCGTTGACACTTCGGCTTCCACCATTTTTTTCCCTTCATCGATGATGAGCATCCGCGTGGATACCTGTTCGATTTCATTGAGCAGGTGAGAAGAGACGATGATGGTTTTATTAAGGTGACGGCTCAGGTGCAGGATCAGGTTCCGCATATCGGCGATACCCTGCGGATCCAGCCCGTTGGTCGGTTCATCCAATATGATTAAACGCGGATTGTGAATCAATGCCACGGCAATGCCCAGCCGCTGTTTCATACCCTGGGAGAATGTTTTCACTTTATCATCCCGCCGGGAACTGAGACCAACCATGTCCAGCTGGGCAAACAATTCTTTTTCAGGAATCCTTTTACCGCTCATGCGCGCAAACAGGGAAAGATTTTCATAGGCGCTCAGGTATTTGTAGAGATCGGGTTTCTCGATCACGGCACCCACCTGGCTGAGGATTTTTCTTCTTTCTTTTCTGAGATCCATACCGAAGATCTCGATATGCCCGTTTGTGGGTCTGATCAGGGTCAACAACATCCGGATGGTGGTCGATTTGCCCGCACCGTTTTGTCCGAGAAAACCGTACACGTCTCCTTCATTCACGCTGAAGGAAAGATCATCCACGGCAGTATGGTTCCTGAATTTTTTTGTAAGATGGGAAACGTTTACGATTGACATTCGGTAAATGTAAATTACAACAGAAACGTCATGACTTTGTTCATGGCTGCGCGCGAAATCAAAAACTTATGGTAAAAATATGCAGACCGTTCGCGAATCGATAATCCACCTTTATGCCCGATACCTCTGCAATTTGCCGGATGATGGAAAGTCCGAGACCATATTGATCCGTAGGCTGACCGCCTTTTGAAAATCGCTGGAATAATTTTCCCATGTCGAGCGAAGTCCCGGCCGCGGTATTGGACATGGTAAAGGTTTTCTCCTGCAGTAGAATCTTTACCGTGCCTCCGCCAGGCGTGTGGCGGGTAGCATTGCTGAATAAATTGTTGAGCAGGATATCGGCCAACTGGGGATTCATGATCACCGAACGGGGCTCTAACGCTGCGTCCATGACCAGTCCCTTGGTTTGCCAGAGTTCCTGCCAGTCCGCCATCTTTTCTTCAATGGCTTTTTTCAAATCCACGGGTTCGGTTTCCGAAAATTGTTTGTTTTCTATTTTACTCAGCAGCAGGAGGGACTGATTGAGGCGGGCCATTTTCTGAATGGCTTCATAGGCACTCTGGGCCGCCTGGCTCTGCGCTTCTGAAAGGTGTTCATCCTGGATCAGGGTATCCAGTTTGGAACGGACAACAGCCAGCGGTGTCTGCAGTTCATGGGAAGCATTTTCGGTAAATTCCCTTAAGGTGGTGTATTCTTTTTCTGCACCCGCGATAAACTGATCCAGGGTATGGTTCAGCAGATTGAATTCATCAATGGAACTCTTCGGGAATCCGGTTTTTTTTTGTTCGCCCAATCGATATTTCTTAATGCCGCTGAGCGTGTCATAGAAGGGCTGCCACAAGTGACGGATCAGCCAGCGGTTGATCAATAAACTGACGAGCAAAATCAGGATGACGGTGAGTAAGGAAATGCTGATGATGGAACGGTTCATATTGCGCATGCCCTCCAGGGATTTTGAAACCCTGAACAGCAACCAATGATCTCCCACGGGAATGGTGAAGCTGATTTCGCGAAAATCGTCGTGCTCGTGGGGTTCAAAAGACCTGATCGTTTGAAAACTGCGTGATTTCTCCCGGATATCGGTTGTTTCAAATGAAATGCGCTGATCCTTGACCGTTATGGGCTCCGGAGGACGCTCATATTTCGCAACATAGGATTCTATTTCACGCTGCTCAATTTTCAGGTCCTCATCCACCTGGGCGATCATCACATACCAGAGCAGGAAGTAAAAGGCGATGCTGGCCAGCAGGAAAATGAGCAGGGTAGCCACCAGGTTGATCCGGAAATATCTTGTGAATAGTTTCATGTATGTTCACTGAATTTATAACCCATTCCATACACCGAGCGGATATAGTCCTGCGCTCCCGCCTGCAGCAGTTTTTTTCGGAGATTCTTGATATGCGTATAAATGAAATCATAATTGTCGGCCATATCCATATTATCGCCCCAGAGGTGTTCGGCAATCGCACCCTTGCTGATCACTTTATTTTTATTACTGATGAAATAAAGCAGCAAATCATATTCTTTTCTTGTCAAATCTATATAGCGGTTGTTCACCTGCACGGTCTTTTCGGGCAGGTTCAATAACAGCTCGTCAAAACGCAGGCTGTTTCGTCCTTCAAAAGATTTGCGGCGTATAATGGCCGACACGCGGGCCGCAAGTTCAGAGAGGTGAAATGGCTTGGTGAGGTAATCGTCAGCGCCGGAGCGCAGACCGAGAATTTTTTCTTCTAAAGAATTGCGCGCAGAAATGATCAGCACACCGTCTGTTTTATGTGCTGCTTTGAGCTCCTTTAAAATATCAAGACCGCTGCCGCCCGGAAGGGTAATATCCAAAATGATGCAGGCATATTCGTAACAGCTGATCTTCTCCATGGCGGTAGTGAAATCTGGCGCCGTTTCGCAGGTATATAATTCCGACTGCAGGTAGGCATGAATGCTTTCCGACAGCGCTTTTTCGTCTTCAATGACCAGGACCTTCATGGAGGGGGAGTTGAATGGCCGATTCTTATGACTAAGTAATAACCTTTAGCGAAGATGAAGTGAAATTTTGAAGAAATATTGAAGATTGTATGTAATCCGGTGAATTTCCTCATCATACGCATAAATAGTTCATTTCAGGCTCTTTAAATCAATCAAATTTTCCCGAACCCAAATCATTATGTATGCGAATTGTAATCGGCTGCCTCGTCCTGTTATCTTATGCAAACAGTTTTGCACAGGTTAAAACATTAACTGCAGAAACAACTATCCAAAATGTAACCATCTTTTCATCCGGTGCGCGGGTGGAAAGGTCAGCTACCGTAAATCTTCCCGCCGGCCGTTCTGAAATATCCTTTGCCGGATTGAGCAATCAGCTGGACCAGCAGACGGTTCAATTAAAAGCAGATGCCAACATCACGCTGCTTTCCGTGCAGACAACCCGGGATTTTCTAAGCGAACGCAAAATTGACCAGGAGGAAAGGAATTTGATGGAACGCGCCGGGGGATTCAAGGATAAACTGGACGCGGACAACAGCCTGCTCGAAGTATATAAGAACGAAGAGTCCATGTTGAGCAAGAACCAATCCATCG
>DATCAO010000303.1:0-2890 GCA_036512575.1 Puia sp. | reverse complement strand
TGGATGAGTCCCTGCAGGAATCAGGATTCGGTGACAATCCATTTTACCTGGAAACAGGAATGGGATTCCGTAATCAAACTCCTTCCCCAGATTGAAAAGGTACTGGCACCCTTTAATCCCAGGCCCCATTGGGGGAAAATTTTTACCATGCCCGCACCGGTTTTGGAATCCCGCTATGAAAAACTCAGTGATTTCAAGAAATTGGTCGCACACTATGATCCCAAAGGCAAGTTCAGGAATGATTTCCTGAATAATTCCCTTTATGCCTGAAGGCATATTTTTCAAGCCTACCGTTTAGCGTTAAGCTTTAGGCCTTAAGCCTTACGCCTCTACGAGCTGGATACCTGATTTGGTAAACAGGATCTTCTTTTGTTTATATAAGTTCCCTGTCGTCATTTTAAATGTCTTTTTGCTGATCTGAAAGAAATTATAGATTTCTTTTGGAGAAGATTTATCATGATAAGGCAGGTAACCATTGTTTTCCTTTAGCAACCGTAATATTTTATCAGTCTCATCTTCCACACGCTGATAACCAGGTTTGCCGGCAGCCACATCGATTTTATTTTCAGACAGAATATTTTTTATGAATCCGGAAAACCGGTCCCCGATTTCTATTGGCCGGTATATCTCGTTATTATGCAGGATGCCCTTATGTTTATTGTCGATGATCACTTCGTATCCGATATCGGTCTGACGGTAGACGAGCAGATCAACAGAATCCTTCTCTTTTACTGTAAGGGTTTCATTCGACAGGAAGCGTTCCAGTTTTTCCGTCGCTGCAATGCGGCCGGTTTGCTCATCAAGCACAATCTTGACAAGGTATTCTCCCATCGGACGCATAAAGCTGAGCATACCTGATTTCGGAATAAAAAGGTCTTTCATCAATCCCCAGTCCAGGAACGCACCCTGAGGTGTAACACTCACTGCTTTCAATTTTACGATATCTCCCAATACCCCCAGCGGTTTTTGAGTGGTCGCTATGGGCCTGCCTTCACCATCATGATATAAAAATACATTTATTGAATCCCCGATTCGGGTGCCCTGCGGCACAAACCGCTTGGGCATGAGAATACCTTCTTCCCCGTTATCCATGAAAACACCCATGTCCTTTACTTTAATAACTTTAAGGAGATTATATTCGCCCATGCTTACCATACTGTAGCTTATATGAAACAAAGATACAGAAGCCTCTTCGCCTTTCTGATTTTTGCCGGCTGTTCGGTAAAACCAACTCTTTATGATCAGCTGTCTGCCTTTCATAAACCTGTTGACACCCCGGTACTAAAACGTGACCCCGGGGTCTTTTTTTTTGACTCACTAAAAAACGAAACCGTATACTGGAAAAAAGCTGATGTATTCAATCCGGCCGCCATCGTCAGGAACGACAGCATTTATGTACTATCCCGCTGCGAAGACAATCCCGCTGCTGCCCTGGGCGGTCGCACGTCCCGCATCGGAATTTCTGTAAGTGAAGATGGAATCCATTTTGTATCCTACACGGATCCCGTGCTCTATCCGGCCAGAGATGCGTTCTCTTCATACGATTACCCGGGTGGTTGTGAGGATCCCCGAATTGTACAAACCGAAGAAGGACTCTATGTGCTCGCTTTCACTTCATGGAACGATTCAGTACCCCGGTTATCCATTGCTTTTTCAAATGACCTTTTTCACTGGCAGAAAAAAGGACCGGCATTTGCAAAAGCCCACAAAGGTCGATTTTTAGACACCGCCAGCAAATCGGCTTCCATGATCACCAAAATGATCAATAACAAACTGGTGCTCGCCAGGATCAATGGAAAATACTGGATGTACTGGGGAGAGCGTTTTATAAATCTGGCATGGTCAGAGAATCTGTATGACTGGTATCCACTGCTGGATTCAGGCGGCCTCCTGAAAAAAACTTTGATCACCCGGCCCGGTCTTTTCGACAGCGACCTCGATGAATGCGGTCCACCGGCCCTGATCACCGACAGAGGCATCCTCCTGATTTATAATGGAAAGAATGCCAATGGCAAAAGAGCGGATCCGGATTTGCCTGAAGGAACTTATTCTGTCGGCCGGGTTTTATTTGATTCTACAGATTTAGAAACGGTGATCAGCCGCCCCGATAAACCCTTCCTGAAGCCCACATTACCTCACGAAGTGAGCGGACAATATGCCGCAGGAACTACCTTTGCAGAAGGTCTTGTTTACTTTAGGGATAAATGGTTTTTATATTACGGAACAGCCGATTCTTATGTAGGTGTGGCTGTTTCCCAATAACAGCGCCAAATAATTAATATGCCAGCCTACTCTTTAATAGACCTGAGTCATACCATTGAAAATGGACTAATTACTTATAAAGGTCTGCCTGCACCGGTCATCTGCGATTACCTGAGCAGGGAGGATTCAGAAAAATATTATACTGAAGGCACGAGTTTCCAGATCGGTAAAATTGAAATGGTGAGCAACACAGGAACTTATGTTGACTGCCCCTTTCACCGTTTTGAAAACGGTACCGACCTCAATGATACACCACTTGAGCATTTTGCGGAATTGATAGGCCTTGTCCTGCACATTCCGCACAGCGAGGTGATGGCCATTGGGCCAGATCTTCTGGAGCATCACGATTTGGAAGGTAAAGCTTTGCTGATTCATACGGGATGGGACCAGTACTGGAATACAGAAAAATATTATAGCAATCATCCTTTCCTGACGGAAGGTGCAGCCCGCTATCTTAAAGAGCAGAAAGTCCGGCTCGTTGGCATTGACTCGCATAATATTGACGACACCCGGGGAAATAGCCGCCCCGTTCACACTACCCTGCTGCAAAATGGGATCCTGATTGTCGAGCACCTTTGCAATCTGGCAGCCATCCCAAATCAAGATTTTATTTTTAGTGCAATACCAC
>DATCAO010000302.1:0-2644 GCA_036512575.1 Puia sp. | reverse complement strand
AAAATTCGGTGTAAGTGAAATTTCTAAAATCAAGACTATGGTTTCATTAATGAATTTGCCTTCTAATGGCTTAATACCGGTCGAATCTGGATTTTGCTGAACATTTGCTTATTGGCTAAAAATGGTAAAAAGGCAAAACTGCGCTTTATGTATATAGTCAAACTGGTGATGAGATACAAATCTGATGGATGGCTATTGGTGATAAAAGTTTTTTCCTTCAGCTACATACTTGAAACGCCGGCTTTGCGTTGTTCCCGATAGCTCAAATGGCTAAACGATTAACATATAACATTATAACCGGCAACGATCCCCACCTGAGGATGTGTTTTTATTATTCGCCTCATTTCGATCAGAATATATGGCGCCGGGGGTCTTCACTTACCGGTGAGCGAACCAAAAAGGACCCTGCTTTTAAAGGGTTTCGCCAAAGCAGCAGCCGGTTGAAGGAAGCTTCCCCTATCGCGGCTTCGCTGTATAAACTCGTACCCGAACAGGTAAAACAGTACGCTCTCTACAGAACATTAACGGGCGAAGCAATTAAAATGCTGAAAGGAGGACTGGAAGCAGCCGTTATTTCAGCAACCCTGCGGGAAAAATATATAAACCCGCTCCTGGATACACCAAAAAAGAACTCCGAACGCAGAACGGTCAGGGAACCTGTGATAAGAGACAGTCTCAAAGGCATGGCTGATTTCACTTCATATCCTCAAAAACCTTCAGGTGTCAGAAAAATGACAAGAGCAGACCGTTCCCTTTTGCTTCAAAAAATCACAGCGGGCCAGTCAGCAGCCGAATATTTTTCATCCACCGATTCTGATCGACTGGCACAAAGCAGCAGAAATATTTCAGCATCTCCAGGTAGAGAACCGGAACCACCGGAAGAGCCGAGATCGCGAACAAAAACCACCAGTGGACTGATATATCTTGGCCATCTTCCCGAATGTAAAAAACTCAAAATCTGGGTGCGGCAAGTCGATTCTTCATTCTTAGGCACAACAATCGCAGGCCATTAGAAATGGGAGCAATATTAAAGGATCCGTCTTCATTACAGGTGCTGATGAGAATGACTGATGTGCCGAAATATAATATTTCCGGTTCGCTGGGAATATGCATGTTTATGAATTGACAGAGGCAAAAATAATTGCATGTCATGGGTCATAAAACCGGTTCTTGCGGAGATATTAATGCAGTGAAAGCTTCATGAGGATGTCTGTCTGAGTATCATCACCCAGTTGAAAAAAATGCTGGCCACAGGGCAGGAAACCGTTTTTTTCATAGAAACCTATGGCGCGTGTGTTGTTTTCCCATACACCGAGCCAGATATATTTTGCACCGGATTCCATTGCCACCTGAATCGTTTTTTCCAATAGCAATTTTCCGATTCCCTTTCCTTTCAAAAGCTGGTCAACATAAATCCTTTCAATTTCTATTCCTTCATAGTTCGGCAAAACAGTCTGCGCCAGGCCCTGGTTTATTTTAACGTAACCATGCGCCTCATCACCGTACAATGCCAGAAAAAACCTGGAATCCGGATTCAGTATTTCCGAGCGGAACTGTTCGTCAGAAAAATGTTGTTCATCATACAATCGCATATTTTCCGGCTTGTTCTGTCCGGCAAAGGTTGCATAGAAAGTGCGCCTGGACAGATCCATTAATTTCTGAAGATCTTCCAGCCGCACTTCAGCCAGTTGAATTTCCGGGATATCCAATCAGGATCTGTTAAGTGGTTGCTTTAACCGGCGCTACCAGCCTGAAACCATTGCCATGGATGTTCACGATTTCGATATTGCTGTCGTCGCGCAGGTATTTCCGGAGTTTGGCAATATATACGTCCATACTCCTTCCATTAAAATAGGTATCGCTTCCCCATATTTTTTTGAGCGCGGCTTCCCTGGGCAGCAGGTCGTTGAGGTGTTCGGCCAGCATTTTCAGTAACTCGTTTTCTTTAGGAGAAAGCGTTTGGGTTTGACCGTTATGCACGAGCTGCCTGAGTTT
This sequence comes from Puia sp., assembly GCA_036512575.1. Classification (GTDB taxonomy): domain Bacteria; phylum Bacteroidota; class Bacteroidia; order Chitinophagales; family Chitinophagaceae; genus Puia. The sequence goes on along the minus strand of DATCAO010000302.1, from coordinate 649 downwards.
GGGATGAAAATGGTAGGATCCCAGGTCGAATTCTTTGTTATCGGCTTCTTTATTGATGTCATCATTTCTTTTCAGGATGGCCCGGATCTTTAACAAAAGCACTTCGCTGTCGAAGGGTTTGGTAATGTAATCGTCAGCTCCCAGTTTATACCCGTGAATGATATCTTCCTTCATGGTTTTGGCGCTGAGGAAGAAAAGGGGAACGTCGGGATTCACATCCCGGATTTCTTCGGCCAGTGTAAACCCGTCCATATGGGGCATCATGACGTCGAGCAGGCAGAGATCAACGTGCTCGCGCTGAAAGGCGGCCAGGCCCAGCCTGCCATCCCGCTCCAGCGTCACATCAAAATCATTCAGCTCCAGATAATTTTTCAACACCATACCGAGGTTGGCGTCATCTTCGCATAGCAAGATTTTAGGCTTTTTTCCTTCCATATATTCATTTGTATACAAATAAAATTAATTCATTTCCAGTTAAGGGGATGCAGCGGGTAAATTTTTGTTAATACGCCCTGTCCTGCCAGAATCGGAAATCCGCCTCAAATAGTATCTTTGCGGGTTATAATTCATCTGATGGACCCACAATTCAACCCGGATAAGCAACATACGCTTAAACAGGCAGTCAGTATCTCAGGAACCGGATTGCATA
>DATCAO010000301.1:0-4474 GCA_036512575.1 Puia sp. | reverse complement strand
ACCTGATATTTACCCCAAAGAGAAAAGGACAAAATACATTCGAAGGGGACTGCTGGGTACATGACTCCAGTTTTGCAGTTCAGAAAATGACCCTTCGCCTGGACTCCACCGCCAATGTGAATTTTGTAAAACAGCTCACCCTGATCGAAGAATTCACACTCATCAACGATACCACCTGGTTCCTTTCGAAAGATAAATTCATCGTAAACCTCTCCGCCCTTGGGCAGAAACGTGTGGGCGTGATCGGCAGGAAAACCACGACTTACAAGAATATTGTGTACAACGATTCTTCGGTAATCCTTCAGCTCAATAAGAATAAGATCCCCGAGGAAGTCATTTTTTCCGCAAATGCCCGCGAACGCCCGGATTCATTCTGGGTTGAACACCGTCATGAGAAATTAAGCAAAGACGAAAAAGCCGTCTATAAAATGATGGACACCCTGCTGACCATGAAGGCATTCCACACCTACGCCAACGTCCTGAATTTTATCGGAACAGGTTACCTGAATATTGGCAACTACCAGATTGGTCCATGGTACAACTGGATATACAGTAATGAGCTGCAGGGCCTTCGCATACGCTTCGACCTGGGCACAAACAAAGGATTTAACAAAAACCTGATCCTGCACGGTTATCTCGCGTACGGATTCGGAGACCAGGTTTGGCATTGGGAGGGCGACGCCCTGTATATCTTTAAAAGAAATCCGCGCATGTCGCTGTACGGCATGTTCCGCCAGGATCTGGATTACGGCCAGCAATATTACGACGAGATCACGAGCGACAATATCTTTTCCATCGCCGTTCGCAAACCCGGCGTCCCCATAAAATTCATTAACCTGACTGAACAGACGGTACAATGGTTTAACGAATGGCTGAATGGCTTTTCCGTTACACTTACTGCATCCCACAAAGTATACCTGCCAGAGTTAAACCTTGCCCCGATCAGTGATTTTCAGAAGGGCCCGGGTAACCCGATGAATGGTTTTGATATGTCCGTTAACCTGCGCTTCGCTTTCCTTGAGAAATTTTTTGAAACAACTTTTTACCGGTACAGCCTGGGCAGCGAATACCCGATCATCGATGTAAAATTTACCCATGGTTTCCCCGGCGTGCTGGGCAGTACACTCACTTACAATAAGATTTTTGCAAGCATTTCCGATGTGGTGAAAGTGCCGCCCATTGGAACGATATACTATAATTTCTTCGGCGGAAAAACTACCGGGGTGCAACCCTATCCTTTTCTCAATGTGGCACCCGGCAACGAAACCTATTACTACAATAAGTATGCATTCAGCCTGATGAATAAATACGAATACCTGCACGACCAGTACCTGGGATTCAATTTTGAACACAATATCGGCAGCGGCATTTTCAGGTTTACCGGTATCACGCGCAAACTAAAATGGCGCCAGTTTTATAATGTCAAATTATTATGGGGTCATCTTTCGCCGGAAAATCTGGTGTATAATAATAACGCTGATTACCAGTTCAGGTCCCTGGAAGGCAGGACCTATATGGAACTGGGCACGGGAGTTGACAATATTTTCCGCTTTTGCCGGGTGGATTTCATCTGGCATATATTACCGACCGGTCAAAATCTTTCTTATCAGCAGCTGTTCGGAGTGTTCGGCAGTTTCAGGGTCTCTTTCTGAAATAAGATGATTACTTTTAGTTTTAACATTCACGCCAACCCATCGGTCTTTCTGAGTATGAGCCCGGATCTGAAACTCAATATTGTAAAAGGGATTCATAGTATAATCTGGATTTTCTTCAATGTGCTGATCGTCTATTTATATTACGCTGTCATTACCGGAAGAATTGATAATCGGGTCTGGATTGCTATTGGTGTTATATTGTCTGAAGGCCTTGTGCTGCTCATTTTCAAAAGATCCTGCCCGATTACCCTGATTGCCCGAAAATATTCCGACTCTACAAAAGATAATTTTGATATTTTTTTGCCCAACTGGCTTGCAAAATATAACAAACTCATTTATACCGTTCTGTTTGTCATCGTGCTGATACTGCTTCTTTTCCGGTTAATGTACTAGTCCGCTCAGGTGTACCTGATTTACCAGGCACACCTTCAATGGCCATTTCAGTTATTAATATTTTAATCCATGCGTCAGCGTTTATTTTTCCTGCTTTTATTCTTTCAGTCCGCGTGTGCGCAGCAGCCCATCCTCATCTCCGAAAGCGGAAAGGGACATTTTATCCGGTATGAGCCTGTTTCTTTTTCCAATACGTTCTCATTAAACCTGGCACCGGTGCTGCACATCCGCTCAGGCGACACGGTAAGTACCGAAACGATTGACGCATCGGGTCATGATAAAAACGGCTTACGACGTCAGAAGGGCGGCAATCCACTAACGGGGCCATTCTATATTGACAGTTGCCAGGCGGGGGATGTTTTGCAAATTATACTCATCAATATAAAACTGAACCGTCCCTACGCTTATACAACTGAATCATTTGTTTCGAGGAGCGTTCCGGACAGCATCAGCAGACAATTTAAAAAACCCCGCCTGGTAAAATGGATGCTGGATGCGAACAAGGGTGTCGGATGGCTGGACAGTCCGTCTGTTCATTACGAACATCTGCAAAATTTTACTATACCGTTGAATCCCTTTCTCGGATGTATTGGTCTAGCTCCCTCAGGCAAAAAAAATGAAATACTGAGTTTTTTCCAGGGAACTTTTGGCGGAAATATGGATTTCAGTGGTATCCGCCAGTCTGCCGTCGTCTATCTCCCGGTATTTCATGACGGAGCATATTTTTATATCGGCGACGGCCATGCTGCGCAGGGGGATGGAGAAATTGCCGGCAATGCCCTGGAAACCTCACTGGATGTTGTCTTTACAGTAAAAGTGATCAAAAAAGATTTCCTTCAGCTCACCACACCCCGCGTGGAGGATTCCACCTATATCATGTCTGTCGGGAACGCTGAAAAACTGGACGACGCTTTAAAAACAGCGACCGCCGATTTATTGGAATGGCTGCGAAAAGACTATCGGCTGAGCATTCAGGAAGCGACCCAGGTATTGAGCACTTCGATTGAATACCGGATAGCCGAGATTGCAGATCCTAACGTGATCGTCGTGGCCATGATAAAAAAAGAACTTTTGAAAACCCTTAATAATCATTAAGACCTGATTGGCGGGCGGGGATGAGCTTCTCTTTTGACCGGTAATGTCCCGGGATTTATTTACATCGAAGCGCATGCCCCGTTTGTCGAAAATACTTTCGGGAGAAATAGAGCTGTGGTAGCTTTGAGTAAACTTAACCTTCCATAAAGCCACCCCGTATGGAATATGATAATGACCGGATTGTAAAAGGCACGTATAAAACCGAAGTCAATTGCTGGATATTCTTTCTGTTGATCTATCCAATAATTAACAGCCTGGGTATATTTCCCCACCAGAAAACAGCCTGGATCCTGTTGGTGGCGGTGAGTTTGTTTCTGTTGCCATTATACATGCTTTATGCAAGACTGGTGGTGACCAAATTCCTTTTTACAAAAAAATACTTCTATTACGGGATCTTAACTTTGTCATTCATCCTGCTGATTCATTTCCCGATTTTTCTATTGTTTAATGTAGCGGCGAGATTTGTACAGCCTCCCGGACAGGAATATTTTATCAACTCCCCTACTACCGTAATCAGGGAAACTGCCTGGATAATAATCAACAGCTGTTTCGCTATATCGCTGGCCTGGCTCAGGCTGAAACTGATTGAGAAAGAGTCGGTGGAAACCATTCAAAAAGAGAATACCTATTACAAACTGCGCTATTTCCGTACCCAGCTCAATCCCCATTTTCTCTTTAACACCCTGAACAGTATTTATTCCCTCAGCCTCAGCAAAAATGAAAAAACACCTGAATTGGTCATTAAGCTGGCGGATATCATGCGATTTTTGATTTACGAATGTAATGAAGACAAAATTCCATTGGATAAAGAAATTGAGTTTATCAGGAATTATATTGAGATCGAACGAATACGCTACGATGCCGACATTCAATTCAGCGTTGAAGGCAATACGGAATCAGTTATGATTGAACCTTTCCTTTTTATCTCGTTTATAGAAAACGGATTTAAACACGCTATAGACAATTCATTTGCCAGGCCTTTTATTTACATTACACTCAAAGTCAGCCCCGATCGGATCGCATTGAACGTAATCAATAATACCAGCCTTGAGCTTGAAACCCAGGCCAAAAAAATCCAGGGGAAGGGCCTGGTCAATAGCAAAAGCGTACTCGAGCTGCTCTACCCGGACGCTTATGCGCTCGATATCATTCAGACCGAAAAAAAGGAAAGAAAGGAAAGTAAAACCAGGTTAAAGAACGCCCAGGAGAGACTGCAGCGTTTGTATCCGGATACCCATACCCTTGATGTCATTTTGAGCAATAACACATTCACTGTTTCTTTAATCCTGTTAACCGGCTTACTTGATAAGATGTATCATTATAGAAGATGA